>DATMLG010000001.1:0-6214 GCA_035570675.1 Verrucomicrobiia bacterium
CCACGACATCGAACGGCAGCCGAGGCATCAATGTGCGCGCTTCGGCGATGAGTTTTGATTCCTCCGCTTCCATGCTGGCGCCGGGGACGCCGACAATCCGCGCGGTCTGATGAAGTTGATTTTCCAAAATGCCAATGCCGAAAACAATCTTGCTCAACTTCAGCACTTCGCGCGCGACGCCGAGCAATGCCGGTGCGTGACCGACGCGCGGCGTCGCCTGGTGAAACTGGTAGGCGCCCTTTTGCTTGCCAAGGCCGATGCTCGCCATCTTCATCAGGCCGCTCTCAATCGGCCCGTGAAAATCCGTGTGCGGCTTGACGCGGTTGACGAGGACAATGGCGTCCGCGGCGGCGGCGAGGCGGTCCTGATACACGATGAACTCGCCGGTTCGGCCAAGTTCGACGACATCCATGCTGCTGCGGATGGGCACGCCCATCGCGGCCTCGGTGATGCCGTAATGTTCGAGCACGTCAAGCTGGCCCTCGGCGGTCGCGCCGCCGTGGCTGCCCATGGCGGGAACGATGAACACCTGCGCGCCAAGTTTTTTTAATCCCGCGCAAACCGTGCGGACGATGACGTCGTAGTTCGTGATACCGCGGCTGCCCGCGCCGACGGCGACCGTCATGCCGGGCTTGATGAACTTATCGGCGGGCAAGTCCGCGAGCGCGGCCTGCGTGGCGGCAACCGGATCGGCAATGGACGGCGCGTCAAATTTTTGTTTGAGGCGGAAGAAATTGGGGAACGGGTCGTTCATTTCACGCCAAGTTTAAGGCCGGGAGGAAGGATTGACAAGGTCGGCAGAGCGGAATACGGTTCTAATATAGTCGATGAAAGGATGCCTTCCACTGGTTGCAATCATTGCAGTCGTTTTATTGGAGACATCTTGGTTTCTTTGGCCGCGCCTCGATCTGGCCTTGCCGCACAGCCCAGAAACAATTGCGGCGATAAAAGATTATCAAAAGGATCCCTCAGACTTGAAAAAAGCGAATGTCTCCGAACAAATCCGGCGGGATATTTTGCATCATATTCACCACAACGAGATGTTATTCGGCCTCATGATACTGGGCGATGTCGTAGCATTTTACTATTGGTGGAAACTTACTTTTAAGAAGCAGCAGCCGGCGCCTCAGAAATCCAAGAAAGGTGCGACTTGATTTATTTTTTCTTCGGCAAGGCGCGGGTTGCGCCGGTGGAGATGCCGCCGTCCACGAGGAGGGCCTGGCCGGTGATGTAGGCGCTGGCGTCGGAGGCGAGAAAAACCACCGCGCCGTCGAGATCGGCCGGCTGGCCGGGGCGTTTGAGCGGGATGCGGTCGCAAAGATATTCCACCCATTCCGGGTCTTCATATAATTTTGCGTTTTGCTGCGTCTTGAACCAACCGGGCGCGAGACAGTTGACGGTGATGCCGTGGACGCCCCAGTCGTCGGCGAGGCTCATGGTGAGCTGCTTGATGCCGCCGCGGCTCGCGCCGTATGGCCCCAGCCCCGCGTTGCCGGAGACACAGGTGACGGAACCGATGTTGATGATGCGGCCGTATTTTTTTACGACCATGTGCCGCGCCACGGCCTGCGCGACAAAAAAAGTGCCGCGCAGGTTGGTGTCGAGAATGAGGTTCCAGTCGTCCCAGGTGACATCGAGCGCGGGCTTGCGGACATTGCAGCCGGCGTTGTTTACCAGCACATCAATTTTGCCAAAATGCGCGATGGCGGATTCAACCATTTTGCGGATGCTGTCGTGATCGCGGACATCAAGGGCGAGCGGCAGCACGCGGCGGCCGAGGGATTCGATCTCGGCCTGGAAGGGCTTGAGCGCGGCGGCTTCGCGGCTGGTGATGACGAGGTCCGCACCAGCGCGGGCCAGGGCGCGCGAGAAATACTGGCCGAGGCCGCGGCTCGCGCCGGTGACGATGGCGACCTTGCCGGTGAGATCGAAGGGATTCGAGTTCATTCAAGGATGCAAAACGACTTTCATCAGGCCGGGTTCCTTGCGGTATAGGCGGTCGAACCACGCGGCACCGTCGGCGAGCGGGGCGAAGGCGCTGATGAACGGGGCGGGATCGAGGCCGCCGCGCGCGAGCATATCCAGCACGGCCGGATATTCACCGCGCGACGAACACGAGCCAAAAATGGAAAGCTCGCGGGTGACGGCAATTTGCAGCGGGAACTCGATTTTCGGCGCGACATTGCCGACCAGCGCCACCGCGCCACCCTTGCGCACGGAACGCAGGGCGAGGTCAACCGTCGCCGTGAGTCCCACGGCTTCGAAGGCGACATCCGTGCCTCGATTGTGCGTCAGGCGCAGGAGCGCTTCGGCGGCGTTTTCCTTGGCGGAATTGACAATGTCGGTTGCGCCGAATTTTTTGGCGAGGGCGAGGCGGTCGTCGGCGACGTCCACGGAAATGAGTCGTCCGCAGCCGGTGTGGCGCAGGGCCTGCACAAGCGCCAGGCCGATCATGCCCGCGCCGACGACAACGACGGTGTCGTTGAGCACGATGGAAACGCGGCGGATGGCATGCAGCGCGATGGAGAAAGGTTCGACGAGCGCGGCGTGTTCGAAAGGCAGGCCGTCGGGCAGACGGTAGAGAACGCGCTGGGGAACGGCTACGAATTCCGCGAACGCGCCGTCGCGCCGGTAATCTTCGCAGGAGACGCCGAGGACGCGGCGGTTGTCGCAGAGATTGATTTCGCCGCGGCGGCAGAATTCGCATTCGCCGCAATAAATGGTGGAGTCAAAGGTGACGCGGTCGCCGACGGACCAGACGGTCACGCCCATGCCAACGGCGGCGATGATGCCGGCGGCCTCGTGGCCCATGATGACGGGCGGACGACGGCGGCCGGTGCTGCCGTCCATGCCGTGCACGTCGCTGCCGCAAATGCCGCAGGCCTTGACGGCGATGAGGACTTCACCGGCGGCGGGCTGGGGCGCGGGCACTTCGCGGTGGTCGAACTTTTTATATTCCTGGAGAACGAGGGCTTTCATGGTGCGGCGTCAATGGCTGATGTTTGGCGGGAATTGGGCGGAGCGCCAGCAAGAAATTTTCGAACAAGGTCATAAAACACATCCAGTGGAAGACGAGCAAACGGCCTCCTCTCCCCGGCCCTCTCCTCCCAAACCCGGAGGAGAGGGAGATCGGAGCGCAAGAGCCGTCCCAATCTCATGCCAAGCCTTAGGCGGCTGGTGAAGGCACTGGTTTCGGCAGGAGAAAGCAGAGAAAGCCGCCGATGACCATACCGATGCCGAGCAGGCTGAAGGGAATCACAATGCTGCCATCGTATTTTTTTGCCAGCCAGCCAGTGAGGTACGGCCCCGCAAAGCCGCCAACATTCCCGAAGGCGTTGACGAAGCCGACGACCGGCCCCGCCATGCTCCGCGGCAGGGTTTCGGTGGGGATGGCCCACAACGGGGCCAACGCGGCGGACGGCCCGGGAATAGCGAGGCAAAGAAAAACGTAGGAGAGCCAGAAATGGTCCTTGAGCAGCATGCTCACGACAAGGCTGGTGCCACAAAACAAATAGACGGCGGCGAGATACTTCCGTCGTTCGCGCTTTCTGTCGGAATCCTGCGAAACGACGATCATCACCACGGCGGTGAAGACGAATGGGATGGCAAAGAGTATGCCGTACTGCAGCCCGTTGTATCCGCGGCCCTTGAGGCTGTCCGTGAAAAAGGCCATGCAACCGTAGGCCTGGCAGTTGTGCAGAAAATAGACGACAACCATCACGAGAATGGAGGGCCGGAGCAGAGTTTGCACGAATGATACCGGTCGGGATGGTTCCAAAACGGCGCGCTCGCGGGCGATGGTGGTTTCGATGTGTTCTTTTTCCTGCGGCGAAATCCATTGGGCGTCCCGGGGATGATCGCGGATGCCGAACCACCAGATGGGCAGCCAAATGAAGGGCAGCAGGCCTTCCAAGATGAGCGTTTGCTTCCAGCCCCAACGGCCCAGCAGCCAGCCGGTGGAAAGGGACGTGACCACGACGGCGACGGGCTGGCACAGGTTCCAATAGGCATTGGCACGGGCGCGTTCGGCGCTGGGAAACCAGTTGGCGAGCAGGACAACCATGGAGGGATAGACGCCGCTCTCCGAAACGCCGAGGAGAAACCGGGCCACCTCAAATTGCCGGAACGTGCGCGCCAAGCCGCAACCAACCGCGCAGATCCCCCACCCCACCAGGCAAAGGCTGATCACCTTGCGCGGACTCCATCGGGTCGCAAAATATCCGCCCGGCATTTGCATGAGGACGTAGCCGAAGAAGAAGATGCCGGCGGCCTCGCCCTTCATGCGGTTGTCCATGAAGAGGTCCTGCATGAGCGAGGAAATTCCGGGCGTGAGCGCCATGTTCACGTTGGTGCGATCCACGTACGAGATGGTGTACATGATGAGCGCGACGGGAATGATGCGCAGCCAGCGTTCAGATTTCATGGCCAGGGATTGGGCGCGATTCGTTTAACAGGCACGCGGCAATTCGTCCAATTGAAATGCTGGCGGCGCGAAATAATGGCGAAGCCGGGCGGACGTTCAATGATGGGCGGGCGCGGCAGGGAGCGGCAGAGTGTCGCCGGTTTGCGCAGGTTGATACACGGCGGGCGGAATATCGACGACGGTGTTGGTGTCCTTGGTGTGACGCGAGGCGCGGGCGACGGAATAAAAAATGAGGAGCAGCACCAGCACGCCGATGACCACGGAGGCGATGCGCCAGTTGACCTTGGAAAGCTGGAGGGTGATGAAATCGAGCGCGCTGCGGGGCTGATCGGTGAGCGGGGGCGGCTCGCGGAATTTTTCCGTCGCGCCGAGTTCCTGGTCGAGCGCGGTCATGAGCCGGGGAACATCGAGCTTCAACAGGCCGGCATACGTGCGGACAAAACCGCGGATGTAAACCGGGGCGGAGAAGGCGTTGAAATTTCCCTCTTCCAGGGCGCGGATGTGGTCGGTGCGGATTTTGGTGACCTCGGCGACTTGATGGACGGTGAGGTTTTTGGCCTCCCGGGCAAGGTGAAGTTGTTCCGCAACCGAGGACATTCCCGCGATTCTTAGGGGTTTTTAAGGGTTTTGGCAACACTGGAAATGCGGCGAAGAAGGCGGTCGGCGAGGCGGAGTTTGGCGTGGACCAGGGGCCGGAGCCGGGTTGACATTTTGGGTTTTGTGGATGAAATTTGGTTTGCAAGCAGGAAGATGCCATCCAAGGGAAAGGTTTGTTTATTTGGGCAGAGTATTTTGAATTTATGGCCGGGCTTTTCGTCGCCTATGTGATCATGCGGCTGGCGATTAGCTGGGAATTCAGGCAGTTGCCACCGAAGGAACCGCGCTGGGACGCGAAGGACATGGGGTCGGGTATTGACGCTTCAAAGCTAGCCAGCCGCGTGGAGCAGTTGCGTCAGGACGGGCACGCCGGGGCCGTGGAACCGTCGGCCTCTTTCAAAAAGCCGTTGCTGGTCGAGGAAAAACGACGGGAGATGGAGCAGCTGCCGTTCTTTCAAAAGCCGCCGCCACAGCCACCGCCCGAACCGCCAGAGCACGAAGAGGGTATGGGTTTGATGCTTATTTAGAGTGGCTTGGTGTTTCTGTAGCCGCGAACGTCAGTTCGCGCCGATTTTGTCTCCCCTTGTTTCGTGCCGGTTGGCGGACTTCTTGGTTATTGAAATGTTTGCGCCGACTATCGTCGGCGGCTACAGGGCGTCTAAAAATGATCTAGGAGGTGAAGGACGGCGCGAGCAAATCCAGGAGCCGGGCCGGGTCGGTTTCCACGAGGACGGAAGCACGGAGTTGGGCGCGGACAAAATCTTCCGCCACGGCGTGGTCAAGGAACGAAAGCAGCCCATCGTAGAAGCCTTCCACGTTGAGCAAGCCGCAGGGTTTTTGGTGGAAACGGAGTTGCGCCCAAGTGAGGACTTCGAACATTTCCTCGAACGTGCCGAAACCGCCGGGCATGGCGATGAAGGCGTCCGAGAGTTCGGCCATCAAGGCCTTGCGTTCGTGCATCGAGCCGACGATGCGCAGGTCTTTAAGGTCCAGGTGGGCGACTTCCTTGGAGACGAGCGCGCGGGGAATGACGCCGGTGACGCTGCCGCCTTCCGCGAGCACGGCGTCCGCAACAACGCCCATCAAGCCAATGCGACCGCCGCCATAGACGAGCCCAATGCCGCGGCGGGCAAGCACGGCGCCGAGATCACGGGCGGCTTGCGCATAGGCGGGCTTGGAACCTTCGCGGGAACC
>DATMLG010000002.1:0-8976 GCA_035570675.1 Verrucomicrobiia bacterium
AATGCCCCGCCTTTTTGACTGCTACCGGAAATTTTTCAAACGGATCCCCGAATGCTGAAATTAATGCGGTCGCGTGGAAGGTCTGCCGGCACTCTGCACGGTTCGAGGGGCAGCCGGTAAAACTTGCGTCTTGGTCGGACTAAAACCCAGGGGCGTATAAAGTTGGTCGAACGGAACACTGCCCTGGAACGTCGTTCCAGTAAAATGATTCAGGTGGTTCAACGAACCCACGGTGCCATATGACCATCCCCCGCCATAATAAGACAGTCCGCCCCCATAGGTCCCCGGATCCACGGGGGTGGGCGCGGCGGGAACCGGCGTCGTTTGAGCGAGTATCATTTCTTTCTGAAACTCGCGTGCGGCGGCCTCGGCTTGCGCCTTTTGGCGGGCTGCTTCCTGTTGGTCCGCCCAGGTCTGGAATGTCAGTGTCGCCTTGTAAGTTTCGTCTTCGTATTTTTTGGCGGCATCCGCGTCGTAGCCATACTGCTTCTGCAGGTCGCCGGACAAACGGTTGAATTTTAACTTCGCGCTGCCCAGGCCTTTTCCGCTGGGGGCGTATTCAATGTAGAGACCATCCGGATCCACGCGTTGAGCGGTAATATGGTCGTAAGTCTTGCCATCCGTCGTGGTGATGGCGGGAAAAGCATCAGTTGCCATGGCGAGCCGCCCGGCGGCAAGCATGATTATCAGAGAGGTGATTTTGGCTTTCATGTCAGACAACGCTTTGTTGCCAACCTTAAACTAGCACGGTTCGAAGCATCGTTCAACCCCGTAGAACCACGGAACCGCTTGTAACCCCCTCGGGGGTATGATGAAGGACGCGCCGTAAAATATTGTCACCTTCGTCCACCGGGGCCATATTGACCCCGTGAACCTTGCCGGCAATTCCGCCCGCTCCCGACGCGCCGCCCCGTGGCCGGGCCGGCCTTCTGCGCGCGCGATTTCCTCAACTGCCGCCTTCTCTCTGCTGGAACTGCTCATCGTCGCCGCGCTCGTCATCATCATGTTCACGCTGTATTGGGGTGGTGGCAACCGCGGCTACCAGACCCGGCAGATTGCGGCTTGCGAAAAAAACCTCGAATACGTCTTTGTCGCGCTCAAAACCTATTCCGTGGACAACGACGGCAAATTTCCCTTCCTCGCCGCCGCCCAAACTTCGGAGCCGGTTTTGAGCCAGTTGGTCCCGCGTTCCACCACCCGCACGGAATTCTTCATCTGCCCGGGCAGCCATGACAAGGATCTGCCGCCATCGCAGCCATTCGCCAACCGGACCATCAGTTACGCCTATTACATGGGCCGCACTCCCGCCGAGGGCGCCGACCAGCCGCTCATTTCCGACCGCCAGGTGGACACCAACTCCAAGCTCAGCGGCCAGCTCATCTTTTCGTTGGATGGCAAAAAACCCGGCAACAACCACAATAAATTCGGCGGCAATGTCATGTTTTGCGACGGCAGCGTCCGCTCGACTCCGGCGCATGCCGCATTCGACTTGACGAATGCGCCCAATGTCGTTCTCCTGAATCCCAATCCTTAACCGTACCTGGAAAAAGATGGATGCCGCCCGCCGCCCCGAAAACCAGATCAGATGCTTTCTCCGCGCCGCGGTTGAAGACCCTTTGGAGACGCGTCCACGATGAAGATCAAAGTCTATTGCCCGTGCGGCGCGAGGTTTGAATTCGAGGTTGAGCCGGTCCACGAACGAATGCCGGTGTCCATCAATTGTCCCACATGTGGTGCAGATGCTACTGAACTTGCGAATGAAATAATCCGCCAACAACTCGCCGCGTCCCAGGCCGGTGCCGCTCCTGCCGAAGCGCCTCCGCCAATGGCAGCTCCCCCCCCCGCCGCCGGCTTGCGAATAGCTAGGGCTGTGCCAGCGCATGCGCCCGAATCCGCCACCGAATCCGCCTCTCCCGCGCCGCGCCCTGTTCCGCAGAGACCCGTCGCCGCTGCGGCGCCCATCCGCCAAAAAGTCCGTTCGGACGACGAACTCAGTCCTCTGCTGAAAAACGTCATCATGGGCATCGTGGCCTTGTTGCTTCTCGCCGGTGCGGCCTGGTTTTGGTACGTCTGGTTTGGGCGCGATCCCAAGGTCGTATACTCGCTCGACTTTCCCAAATCCAGCGGCGCAAGCGCTTTCTACGAATTGATCGCGCCCGGCCGTCTGCTCTCCGTCAAAAACCAGCACGTCACGCTCATGGACGCGACGCAGCAAATTTCACTCTGGTCCGTGCCGGTTCCGGCGGGCGCGGATGATTCGTATGCGGCTCCGCGCGTCATCGCCACCACTAATGACATCTGGGTGGCGTGGTCCGCCCAGCTCATGCGCATTGACCGGCAATCCGGCGCGCAAAAGCAGCTTTCCATTCCCGACCCCATCATCAATATCGCGACCGGCGACCACATGATTCTGGTGCTCTCCGGCAATTCCGCGACGAATCAGGTGGTCACGCAATTCTCCCTTCCCGACGGCGCGACTCAAACCGAGGAGATTGGCTTATCAACCCGCTCGAATACACCCGCCAATCCAGCCGAAGCCGTCGTTGTTCGCGAATCTGCCGCCGCCTCTGCGCCGGCTCAAGACACTTCCGGACTGCCGGGCGCGGTGTTGACAAAAAATCTGTCGTTTCAGCCCCGGGCCAATCTCGTCCGCCGGGAAATGTCCTTTGAAGATGTACCCTCGCCCTTGTTTGATGCCGGAGCCAACGCGATCTGGTTCCAGACACGATTGCTTGAGCGCCGGGAAATCCGGCGCGAAGCCATGAAGAAACCCGCGGGCAAATCCGTTCTCGACAACCCGAACGTCACGGCCAGCCAGGGCCTGGACCTCGCCGAGGAAATGGCCAACAACGCCCAGCGCGAGCGCACCGGCGGCGTGGACATCGTGGATGTCAGCCGCTACCAGGTCACCCTTTACCGGCTGTTCGCGCCGGCTGTTCCCGATTGGACCGGCGAAGTCATCGGGCCGCCCGAAATCGTGCCGCTCAAGACCGTTGACCTGCTTGTGGCTGGCACCAGTATTCTTGCCTTTGACAAGAACAACAAAAAATTGTGGGACGCCAAACTGACCTTTCCGTATTCCTCAGGTCGCGATTTCGAACACACCGGCCCGCCCTGCCTGGAAACCGGCGACGCGCTCTATTTTGCCGACAAGGGGATGCTCACACGCTTTGATCCCTCCACCGGCAACGTTCGCTGGCGTTTGACCAGCGTCGGCATCTCCGCCGTCCAGGCCGATGATCGCGGCCGGCTCTATCTCGACACCACCACGCTCGGGCCTGATACCATCCAATACTCCCAGCAAATCAGTCTCCACGATCGCGATTTGCGCGTCATCATGCAGGTGGATCCGGCGAACGGTAATATTTTGTGGCGCTCGGACTTTCCCGGCTCCTCTTATCATTGCCTGGTGTCCGGAAAATTCTTGTATTCCTCCCGTGCCTGGCAGACCCAGGATGCGTTGCGCCTGGAGGAAGGACCGGACACCCATTTCACCTTCAAATTGCTCCAGCCTGCCGACGGCAAGATGATCTGGAACCATGTGCTGGACAACAAACACTTCGTCAAGGCCGAGGTCCAGCAAAACTGGATTCTCCTTCAATTCGAAGACCAAGTCGCGGTGATGAAGTTCTTCTCGCTGTAGTGCCGACCGAAACGCCTCAGGCAGCCGCCTGATCCTGCTTGCGGCGGATGATGGGCTTGCTCCCGCCCTGCACAACCCCCTTGGTGATTTTCACGCTCAAAATATCATCCGCGCCGGGAACCTCGTACATCACGTCGAGCAGCATCTTCTCGATCAGGCCGCGCAACGCCCGCGCGCCCGTTCCCTTCTTGATGGCCTGCGCCGCCAGTTCCTTCAGTGCGTCGTCCGAAAACTCCAGTTCCACGCCCTCCATCGCCAGCAGTTTCTTGAACTGCTTTACCAGCGCGTTCTTCGGTTCGGTGAGCACGGAAACCAATTGATCTTCCGTCAATTCCGAAAGCACCGTCACCATCGGCAGCCGCCCGATGAATTCCGGAATAAACCCGAATCCCAGCAAGTCCTCCGGCTCGATATGTTGCAAAATATGCATCCGCTCCAGCGAGGCCGCCTTGTGCCCCTTTTCCACCGCGCTGAAACCCATCACATGGCTCCCGAGCCGCCGCTGGATGATCCGCTCCAGGCCCACAAACGCCCCGCCGCAGATGAACAGGATGTTGCTCGTGTCCACCCGGATGTATTCCTGCTGCGGATGCTTCCGCCCGCCCTGCGGCGGCACGTTGCAAATCGTTCCCTCCAAAATCTTCAACAGCGCCTGCTGCACGCCCTCGCCGGAAACATCGCGCGTGATGGACACATTCTCCGTCTTGCGCGCAATCTTGTCGATCTCGTCAATGTAAACAATACCGCCCTGCGCGCGCTTCACGTCATAATCCGCGTTTTGCAGCAGCCGCAGCACGATGTTCTCCACGTCCTCGCCCACGTAACCGGCCTCCGTCAGCGTCGTTGCGTCCGCAATGGCGAACGGCACGTCCAAAATTTTCGCCAGCGATCGTGCCAGCAGCGTCTTGCCCGACCCCGTCGGCCCGACCATGAGAATGTTGCTCTTCTCGATCTCCACCTCCGGATGCCGGTCCAGTGCCAGCGTCTCGTGCCCTTCCGGCTCCGTTGCGCCCGCGGCCTGCTCCTGCAAAAGGCGCTTGTAATGCCCGTGCACCGCCACCGCCAGCGTCTTCTTCGCGTGCTCCTGTCCGATGCATTGCAGGTCGAGCAGCCGTTTGATCTCGGCCGGCTTGGGAATGTTCAGCCGCGACTTTTGCTTCTTGGTCTGCGGCGCGAGCTCCTTGTCCAGCACGCTCTTGCACAGCACCACGCAATTGTCGCAAATATAAACACCCGGGCCCGCGATCAGCTTCTTCACCTCTCCATGCGATTTCCCGCAGAAGCTGCAAAGCGTGATGTTCGTTGGCCGGGCCATTCGAGTTATTCCTTTTTGTCCGCCAGGCTGGTTGCGGTTTCGATCAGCCCCGGAATCTGTTTGCGCGATTGCACCACCTCGTCCACGAGGCCGTAATCCTTCGCCTCTTCGGACGACATGAAATTGTCCCGGTCGCAGTCCCTTTCCACCTGTTCAATCGACTTGCCCGTGTGCTTGGAGATGATGCCGTTGAGCCGCTGCTTGAGCTTCAGCATGTATTTCACGCGGATTTCCACGTCGCTCGCCGGGCCTTCCGCGCCGCCGAGCACCTGGTGGATCATGATGTTGGAATTGGGCAGCGCGTAACGCTTCCCCTTCGTGCCGCCGCACAACAGCACCGCGCCCATGCTCGCCGCCTGGCCGATGCAATACGTGTTCACATCGCACGTCAGAAACTGCATCGTGTCATAGATCGCGAGTCCGGCCGTCACGCTGCCGCCCGGCGAATTGACGTAAAGATGAATGTCCTTCTTCGGATCGTTCATTTGCAGAAACAGGAGCTGCGCGATGATCAAATTGGCCACCATGTCATCCACCGGCGTGCCCAGAAACACGATGCGATCCACCAGCAGGCGTGAATAGATGTCATACCCGCGCTCGCCGCGGCCCGTTTGCTCAACCACCATTGGAACCAGAAAATTATCCATATTTAAGTGAGCCAGCATAACAAACTATCTCCTTACAGTCAAGCAACCCCTGTTCCAAGCATCGCCTTGCCCGCCAATTTGGTGAAATTTTCGAAGGGGCCTTTTAACTTGACTTTTTGGCATGGCTCATCTATGCCTATGCTACAGAAGCGCGACCTTTTTTGATTGGACGTTTGGCGTCCAAGCTTATGAGAACGAGCTGTTGCAGAGGGATTGTCACCGGACTGATCGCATTGGCCCTTGTTGGGACGATGGCTGGAAAATTGCGCGCCCAGGTTCTCGGCTGGCCGCTGCAAAATTTTACCGGAAACACCTGCGGTTGGACCGCCCTTTCGGGCGTCTCCTTTTCTTATGATCCCACGAAAGACGACACGGGCAACGGGGGCGGTTCAGCCCGTTTCACTCTCGATTATGTCGGGACTAATTCCAATATTCTTGATGTCTCGGTAAACAACGTCGACTGTTGCTACTGCGACCTGGAGGCCTTGCTGAATACCAGCAACTACGTGTCCCTCGATTTCGACGTGAAATGGGACGGCACGTCCGGGGTTCCTCTTTCTTACTTCAATTCTGACGGCGGGGGAGTTCAAATCTACCTCGGAAACGGCTACTCCGGCATCCCAATCGCCAGCTTCACCATTCCCGATGCGGCCACGAACGGCTGGGTTCATGTTTCCGCCCCGTTCTTCACCAATGAGGGCAGCAACTCTTTTTCGGGCATAAGCCTGTTCAAGAACTACACCGGCAATGGCGATGGGACGGCCACATTTTGGCTGGATAACGTCAGCCTGGTCGGGCGCACGACCAACCATTTCACCGTGTCACCGGTCTCAACCGCCGGCGGGGTGTTCACCCTGAAATGGAACTCGGTGCCCAATTACACCTATTCGGTTCAAAGGACGACGGACACGGTAACCTGGACCAATTTGGTGACCGCCTACCCGCCCGGCGGCGCGACGGGCACCACTACCTCTTATACGGATTCCAACTCACCATCCGGCCACGCACTCTATCGGGTCAGCAGCCCGTAAACGGCCGCTCACTCCTCTTTGCTCCCCGCCGCGACCCCGTCCAGTTGTTTGCGCGATTGATGTGACAGCTCCACGAAATCAATCGGCTCCTTGATCGTGAGCCGCCGCACTCAATACCTGGCCTCACACTTGAGCCGGGGAGCGTGATCTTCAATGCCCGGGATTTTATGGTCTTTGCTGCTGGTTGCTTTGAAGAGATTTCTTGATCTCCGCCAGAAATATCGTGGCGTCGATCGGTTTGGTCAGGTAGCCGGCGCAGCCCGCTTTGAAAGCCTCATCGCGCGATTCCTCCGATACGGACCCGGTGACGACCACAATCGGGATGTCCCGGGTGTCAATGTGGGCTTTGAGTTGATCAATCAACTCGAGTCCGTTCATAATCGGCATGTTGAGGTCAGCCAGGATGAGATCCGGCGTGTCGCGAGTGGCGCCGAAGAGGGCCGGCAACGCATTGTCCGCCTCGATGACCTCGTATCCGTCGCCGGTGAGGAGCAGATTGAACAATTTCATCACCGCCGGGTCGTCTTCGACGATAAGAATCTTTTTTTTGCCAGGTGATTTTTTGATGTCTTGCCTTGTTTTATTCATAATTCGGATTGGGATGCCGGCCGGAACCCGGCCACCAGACCGGGAAGCGTGCGGGTATCCATGGTTTTCGCGATGCCGCCGTCGCAACCAGCGTTCCCCGCCTCCTTTGCGCTGTCAATTGTTCCAGCCCAATGCATTCCGTCAGTAAAAGTGAGTTCATAGGAGGGAGTATTAGGCATGAGCAAGGGCTGCATTCTAATGGAACCAGCAGACTTGCGCAACAGACTATACGTGTCACCGCAAATTCTAATCCACCACGGGTTTGCCTGAACAAGAATTTTGTTCTAAACCCCGGTGCCCGCCGCGACCCCGTCCAGTTGTTTGCGCAATTGATGTGACAGCTCCACGAAATCAATCGGCTTTTTGACCAGCGCCCGGCGCGGCGCGAATTGCGACCCCGCAAAGCTCGGCGGCTGGTTCAAACCCGTCATCAATATCACTGGCACGTTGGCGCGTATGCCACCCAGTTTCTCCGCCAGCTCGGCCCCCAGCATCCCCGGCATGGTATGATCCGTGATGACCAGATCATACTTCTCCGGCTCCTCCTGAAATGATTCCAGCGCGGAAACGCTGTCCGCGCGTGTAATCACCCGGTAACCCATCTTACGCAGATGCTGCTGCATCATGCTCAAAATCAGAATCTCGTCATCCACCACCAGAAGCCGTTCATACCGGCCCGGCATCACCTCGTGTTTCAATGGTTCCGTGCTCGCCGCCGCCAGCGCGCGCGGCAAATAAATCTGAAACGTCGTCCCGATGCCTTCCTTGCTCTCCACCGAGATATGCCCGCCGCCGTTCGTGACGATGCGCTGTACCAGCGTCAATCCCAGGCCCGTGCCTTCCCCGGGCGGCTTTGTCGTGAAAAACGGATCGAATATGCTGTCCAAGACCTCCCGGCTCATGCCGTGGCCGGTGTCGCTCACCGACAACCGCACATGCGGTCCGGCGCGAAGCGGCGAGAGGCGCGCCGCCTGTTCATCCGTCAATTCGATGGCTTCCAGCCGGTATTCCAAACGTCCGCCCTTGCTCCGCATGGCGTGGGCCGCGTTCGTGCCGAGATTCATGATGAGCTGGTGAATTTCTGTCGCGTCCGCCAGCACTGTGTCGTCTTCCGTTTCTGCGACGCTCGCAATTTCAATCGAGGAGGGCAGGGTGGCGTTGAGCAGTTTGACGCATTCCTTGAGAATGATGCGCAGCCGGAGCGGATGCCGTGCGCTTTCGCTGCGGCGGCTGAACGTGAGAATCTGCTTCACCAGGTCCTTGGCCCGGCCGGCGGATTTCAGCACCGCCTCAAGGTTCTTCCGCGTCTGCCCGGTGACTTGCTCGCTCGTCAGCGCCAGCTCGGTCATGCCCAGCATTGCGCAGAGAATATTGTTGAAATCGTGCGCGATGCCGCCCGCCAGCGTGCCCATGGCTTCCATCTTTTGCGTCTGCACCATTTGCTTTTCCAGCCGGGCGTGCGCCAGTTCGGCCTCCTTGCGCGGCGTGATGTCGTCAATAAACCCCTCGTAATACCGCGACACACCCTGCGCGTCCCGCACCACGCGCGCGCTCTCCGAAATCCAGATCACGCTCCCATCGCGGCAGCGCACCTGGTATTCCAGGCCCCGCACCTCGCCTTTTTGTTCGACCTCGCGCCGGAACCGGTCGCGAAACGTCGGATCCACATAAATCTGGTTGCCGATGTCTGAAACGCCCGCGAGCATTTCCTCCGGGCTGGCGTAGCCGTACATTTTTGCCAGCGCTGGATTG
>DATMLG010000003.1:0-6450 GCA_035570675.1 Verrucomicrobiia bacterium
AAATGTTCAAGTGTTGCTTGCTCCGGGGCCGGCTGTCATTGGTGAAAACTGCGCCCGGCCCGATGAAGACATCGTCCTCAACGGTCAGGCCATCCCAAAGAAACACGCCGCATTTGACGGTCACCCGGTTGCCGATCCGGACTCCGCCCTCGATGAAAGTGTGATCGCAAATGTTGCAGTCCTCGCCAAGGACCGCACCATTTACAAGATGGGTAAAGGCCCATATCCGAGTCCTGTCGCCGATGGTGACGCCCTCATCAATTAACGCGTTCGGATGGGCGAAATATTCTTTATCCGGCCGATCGACCGGAGGTGGGGGCGGCGTCTGCCAGACCCGTGCCGGAGCCAAGGCGGTTTCAGGCTCGATTCGCAGCATGGCTTCCAATTTGGCATGATTCCGGGTCTCAATTTCGTAGAAATCGTGCACGTAACACCGGGCGCCAAAACCTTCCTTCCAATCCAGCAAGCCATGATTCAAGGCGCGGCCTTCTTTCTCGTTGGAGGTCCCAAAATCAAAAAAGCGCTTGTGCTTGTATTGGTCGATCAGTTCGCTGAACAAGTAAGCCTGCGCGCCACTTTGCCTCCCTTTTTCCGTCACCGCGCCATACTGCACATGCGCCACGGTCGGAGTTTCATAAATGGTGGCCCCAGCGACGATCTCATCGCAGTAATAGGCCGAGAATTGTTTGATTTGATCCGGAAAGCGTGACGCGAGCAGGGTGATTTCCTCGTGGGTATGCACGGGTTTGGCGCCATACCGCGCGGCCAATTGCGGGGTCAGCACCAATTCCCAAAATGGTCGAAAAGAGGCTTCCTGGACGATATGAACTCCCAGGTTGACTGCCTTTTTAATCAGCCGCTGGTGATGCTTTCGGACGGGAAGGCGGTCCATTTGCGAGATCGTGGCCGAAGTGTCCCGGCGATAAAGCCGGGCATCGAGTATGAACAGGGCATACGCCACGTCGTCGCCAGGAAGTGTGTTGTAAAAACCGGGGATTGGCTTGAAGAGGAGTTTGGAAATCCGGTTTTCACTCAGGTGCTTCAAAACGGCGTGGAAAATTGCCAGCACATCACACAGCTTCGCGGCGCGTGTGAACACCAGACCGCCATATGTCAGCCCCTCGTGGCTGACGAGTGTGCCGTCCGCGTTGAGGTTTGCCGGCAATACAGCCACCAACGCATGGTCGCTGTAAATCATCAGCGAATGGTCGGCGAAACGGTCGCTGTGGTAGTCCATGTAGTCGCGGGAGAAAAGGAAGGTCGCGTTTTTCGCCGTGCTCACGAACATGTCCCACTCGGCCTTGCGACCGGCGGTGTAACGCTCGACCGAAAATGTTCGCGCCTCGTCTTTTTTTGGCGCAGCTGACGGTGGCGCGGATTTGGCGGTCACCGTGCCGAGGATCTCCTTCACCCTGTCCAGCAATTGATTGTCGGCATAGGGTTTGGGCAGCAAGGCGACGGGTTCGAGCCCGGGATTTTGTGCCAGTTCCTCCACGGGCAATTTTCCCGTGGCCATGATGACGGGCAGTTCCATGCTTGCGGAACGCAGTTTCTTGAGCAGCTCAATGCCGGAGATCTTCGGCATGCTGTTGTCGGTGATCAACAGATCATAGCGATTCGCATTGAGCGCCGCCCAGGCCGCGCCGCCATCGGTCGCGGTGTCCACCATGTAACCGGAAAGAATCAGCGCACTGGTGTTGCGTTGGCGGAGGAATTGGTCGTCTTCAACCACAAGTATCCGGCGGGGCGGACTGGCGTCGCCTCGAGGAAACGCGCCGGCGGGCTCTTTTGCCGGCGGGATTTCGTCGTCTATCATGGCACGATAATGCGCAGGAAAAACTGATTCGGGCCATGGGGTGAAATCCCCATGGCGCATCCCAGCCGTTTTTTACGCACGGGTTGCTGATTATCATCTTAAGCACTCCGGTTTGTCTTCCGGCACAGCACTTTTTGCCTCGAAGAGAACCTGGCTCATGGAGAAACCAAACAAACGGGTTTCATCCATGTACCGAGGTCGGGTTACACCTTATGGCCGGATTCACGGTGTGAGGTATCTTCGCGCACATGAAAAAGAAAAAACTCATGACTATGAAAAACAAAATACTAATCGGAACCGCCCTCCTGATGCTGGCCGCAAAGCCGGCCCTGGGACAGGATACCAACAGCAACAGCAGTGACACGTTTGATCTTTACCCGGCCAACCAACTCTCCTTGGACGCATTTGGGACGATTTCGGAAGGAGAACACACGATCGAGCATATTACCAGTCAGAATATCAAGCACGGCGCCCGGGGAGGTGTCGGAGCCGGCGTTAATTACTTCATCTGCCGGTATATCGGCATTGGCGCGGATGCCTATTCTGAGAACACCTCCGGGCCCTTTATCGACAACGCCTCGGGCAACCTGATTTTGCGTGTGCCGCTGGGCCAGAGCGGATTCGCGCCCTACGTCTACGGTGGCGGCGGTTACCAGTTCGATTCGTTGAAAGCGGGGTTTATCCAGGCGGGTGCCGGCATGGAATTTCGCTTCACCCCGCACATTGGCCTCTTCACCGACGCCCGCTTTGTGGTGCCCAACAAAACAAGCTTTTTCGGCGTCGGCCGGGCGGGCCTGCGGATTGCGTTCTGAGAATTGTTCCGGCTTACGCGCCGGCGGCCAGTCCGCCGGTGCGGCTTCGTTCCACGACCGCCGACGGCGGTTTGACTGACAGACTGATGGTTCCATGACGGTGTTCGGCGATCTACCGCATAACATTATGGCCACACACTTGAACCTCCACCGGGAGCAATTCGACCAGTTTCCAAATTTGCATCCGGCGGACGAGCCGGGTCCGCCCGCGGATTTGCCCCTGGCGGGGACGGTGGATGATTATTTTCCGGAAAATCCCCGGCCCAAGCAGCCGGTGACCGCCGCAACCCGGCGGGAGATTACCAACCGTCTGCTGTACGTGTATGATCACGAGGTCAGGCATTTGAAGAAATTGGCGGCGGACAAGGAGGAATCGCTCGGCATGCTCATCCATGATTTGAAGAATCATCTGGTGGGCCTGAACATGAGCGCGGATGTGCTGTGTGATGGCAACGGGCCGCCCAACGATCCCTACCGGCGGCTGATGCTTGAAAATATTTCGCGATCAAGCAGCCAGATGCTTTCGTTTGTGAACGAGTTTTTGGCGGGTGCCGCGACGAACCGTCGACTTGAGATCAAGCTCGGGCCGGTCAATTTTTCGGAGGCCGCTTCCCGTTCGGTGCGGCAATTCCAGGAGGCGGCCCGCAGGAAGGAACTGGTCGTGAATACTTCGTTGCCTGACGAAGCCACCATGGTGCAAGCCGACCCCAATGCGCTGAGCCGGGTGCTGGATAATCTTGTTTCCAATGCCGTGAAGTTTTCTCCATCAGGGAAACAAATCTCGGTCCTAGTCCGTCCGTCCGCCAGTTACGTCGAATGTCAGGTTCAGGATCAAGGCAACGGCTTCACTCCGGACGACAAGGAAAAAATGTTCCGCCGTTACGAAAAACTTTCCAGCCATCCGACCGGGGGCGAAACCTCCGCCGGTCTGGGATTGAGCATCGTGAAGAAGCTTGTGGAAGCGATGCGCGGCGAGGTGGCCTGCGAAAGCACGGCCGGCAGCGGGGCCAGATTCACCGTCCGTTTGCCGAGAGCGGTTCCTCAATATCAAAAAATATGAAAACAGCATGTATGTTCGTGGGGGTGTTAATGGCGGCTTGCCGCCTTCACGCCGGCCTGTCCGTCGATTGGATTTCTGATTCGTATGACTCCTTCGATGTCGTTTTAAGCGGCACCGGGCCTGGATGGTCTGGCACCATTACTTCCCCGTCCGGCCTGTGGCAATTGTCCTCGGCGAATATTATTTATTATCCGGCCCCCGGACAAAATTCGCTGAAGGTGTTCGTTGATAACACCGGGGTGGCGACATATTTGGGTTCGTTGTCTGCGCAATTCGTCGCGCCAAACCAATCGGCGCCCGCCCCGTTCAACACGGCGTCCATTGGCACTTATGGGGGGTACCAAGATTATTTCAACCCGGCAGGACCCATTAACGATAAAAACTCCCTGGTTTATGGGTATCTGTCCGGGCTGGACTGGAGCGGGATGTCCACCATTTCTTTTACTTTGATGCCCAACTTGAATGACCCGTCCAATTGGGCCTGGACGGCCAATTATTCAGCTTGCGGTGAGAGCTTGGAAGCCCCCGAACCGAACACCATCTGCATCGGGGCTTTGGGCGCCTTGCTGGGCATGGCATTCGGACTTCGCAAAAGCATGAAGCGTGGCGAGTTGTTCTCCAACGAGGTAAAGAACATTTTGTTTGGGAAGCAAATCCCGGTCATCGTAAGGACAGTCGCAAGTCAGTCCAGATGCTGGGTTCAACCTGAGTCTGCCATGCAGGGGCGCCCGGCGCTGCCTTCTTCCACAATCTGCCGGCGGCGGCGCAGCTGACCGACGCACAGCCAATACCGGCTCCATGGGCACAAAACCATGACCGCAAGCGCGAAAAGTTATGAAGTCTTGGAATCCGCAATGCGGTTGTAGAACGCGCAGGTGTTGGGCCATAATCCTGACGTTGGATGGCCGGGCAATTATCGAAGGCTTTTTAATTCTGGAAGCTGTTGGCGATCCGGGGCTGTTTTTGCCGGTTCAGGAAAATCCATCATCTCAAACTTTGGACAAGACAGCCTACACAAAAGTTCGTGCGACGGTGGGGACACATCATCACTTTCTTTTGGGCTGGCACTATTTTAGCGGCAGTCATGGGGACGCAATAGTGCTTCATCGGAAGACAAACTGGAAAGGAGGTTATTTCCAGTTTGAGCGGGATGAATGATTTGCAATTTCAAATCGAGGTGCCGTCCCTGAAGGAGGGGGGTCTTGATCCTTATTCGGGTTTCACCCCATGGTGAAGTTCCCACCGGGCGCCTAAACTCAGTGATATGTAGCAACCAACCGCGGGGAATTGGGGAGCGATTGCACGACCATGCCAACCGAACACGAAAAAGAAACCGCTTTTCTGAGACGGTGCATTCGATACGACCTGAGCGCCGCGGGCCGTCAGTTGGATGAAAGGATCACCCAGGTCCAGCGCGACGAACGGTGCCTGCGCCGCGCTTCCTGGTTGATGGCCATGGTGGCCGGGCTGGCGATGGCGGGCCTCGGTTACGGGGCGGTGTTGTTGGATGATTTTCCCGGCCGCATATCCGTGTTCACTTCGCTGTCAGTCATCAAGATATTTTGCGCGGTGGGGATTGGCTCGTTGATTTGTCTGCTCGCGTTCACCGGCGCCGGGCTCTTTCATCGAAGGGAATTAAGCCGGCGGCGGGATGAATGCCGCAGCCTGGTCACGAAGCTGTTGGAGTCCCATCTGGGCGAGCCTCAGTCGAAACTCCGGAACGGCGAGTTGAAGGAACAGGAGACGATCGTGCTTCGAAGCAGAATCGCCGCCGCGGTACCGGACGTTGTGAACCCGCCGCCAGCACAGTAGAAGCCGGTCATGGCGGGGATGGCCGGGCGAATGTCCACCGAAGCGTGCAGCCCCGTATCAGCCGAATCTCGCTCAACGATATGATTTATTAAATGCAACCGCCAAATGAAGTGTCGACAGCGCAGGAGCCTTTCAGTTCCGCCACTATAACGCCCGGCTTGGTGGAGAAGGATGAGTCTGGCAGCACGCCACCGCCCATAACACCGGCCGACGCCCTGCCCGTCAGAACGACGCCAGTGCAAATTATCGTGGCCGGCCTGGGGGTGGTTGTCTTTCTTTACTTCGCCCGGCCGGTGATCCTGCCGGTGGTTCTGGCGTGTGTGGCAGGCATGACATTGAAACCACTTATCCGCTGGTTGTCGTGCTGTCGCATCCCGCCGGCAATTTCGGCCGCAGTCGTGGTCTGCCTCCTGGTATGCGCCATCGGGATTTGTTTCTTTGAACTGGGCCGTCCGGCGTTGAAGTGGATGGACGAGGCGCCCCAGCACATGATCGAATTGAGGCAACGGGTCCAGAACATTTTCCCGAGGCTCACGGGGTTTGACAAGGCAGCGGCGGCGGTGAACAACCTTGGAGCGACGGACAATGATCAGAAAAAAGCCACGATGGTCGAAGTCAAAACGAGCCGTGTTCCCGGCGCGTTAATCAACTGGACCGGCACCTTCCTGGCGGGCGTGGTGGAGGCGCTGGTCCTGCTCTATCTGTTGCTTGCGTCGGGTGATTTGTTCCTGCAGAAACTCGTCCATGTCATGCCCACTTTGCGCGACAAGAAACGCGCGGTTGACATCAGCCACGAGGTTCAACAAAACGTCTCCAATTATCTGTTCTCCGTTTCGATGATTAATCTGGGGTTGGGCCTGCTCGTGAGCACGGGCTTGTACTTTATGGGTGTGCCCAACGCCGCGATGTGGGGAATCCTGGCGGCAGTGCTTAATTTTGTTCCGTACTTC
>DATMLG010000004.1:0-10174 GCA_035570675.1 Verrucomicrobiia bacterium
GAACCTTTTTCCAAGCTGGAGTTCACGCAGGACGACCTCACCGATCGCACGCCCGAGGCGGCTGATTACGCGTTGTCCCGCTTCAAGGGCATGCGCACTGGGCGTTTCCTGCCCATGGCGGAGGGCCAGCCGACTTTGACCTTCGATGTTGACGGCGGGGCGGAATGGACCGGCGCGTGCATTGACCAGGAAAATGGACGTCTCTACGTCACCGCCAACCACATTGGCTGGGCAATCACTGTGTTGCGCGACGATGACCCGCCGGACAATCCGAGTGCGCCGAAAACACCAGGGCAGAAAATTTTTGAGGCCACCTGCGCCGCATGCCACGGGAACAACCGCATGGGCGTCGGCGTTTCACCGCCATTGCGCGGACTGCGGCACCGGTTGACCGACGAACAAATCACCCAGCAGATTCGCAAGGGTAAAAATGCCATGCCCGCCAACCCGCAATTGAGCGATGCGGACGTGAAGGCGTTGGTGGATTATCTCATGATCCGCGACCGTCCCGCGCCGGTGGCGACTGAAAAGACGGAGCGGCCCGTTTACAGCTTTGCCGGCTACCCGCGCTTTTACGATGGCGATGGTTACCCTGCGAACAAACCGCCCTGGGGGACGCTCAATTGCCTGGATCTGAACTCCGGCAAACTCGTCTGGCAGGTGCCGCTGGGCGAGTACCCGGAGCTGGCGAAGCAGGGAATGAAGAACACCGGCACGGAAAATTACGGCGGGGCCATCGTGACCGCGGGCGGATTGCTTTTCGTTTCCGGGACGCGCGACAACAAGATTCGCGCATTTGACAAAACGAGCGGGGCGGAATTGTGGTCGGCAACATTGCCATTCGCGGGCAGCGCAGCTCCGGCGACGTATCAGATTGCCGGCCGGCAATACGTGGTCATCCCCGCCACCGGCGTCCAGCACCTCGGCACCAAGCGCGGCGACGCCTGGGTCGCTTTCGCGCTGCCGCCAAGACTTTGAACCCCCATGGGGTGAAATTGATCGCAGATTACAGATAAGCCGCCGCAAAGTTGCGCTCGAACACCCGTTGCAAGGCATCGAGGGCTTCGTTTGCGTCCTCTCCGGTCGCTGTAAAGGCGAATTTCGATCCCGGGCCCGCCGCCAGGCTCAAGAGCCCAAGAATATTCCGACCGTCCACAATAAACCCGTCAACTTCCACGCTGACGCTACAATTGAACTCCTTGATTGTATTGATAAGGAGCATGGCGGGACGGTGATGCAGGCCCTGCCGGTTTTGCAACAGCAGGGTGCGCTGGAGCGGGCCGGCCGGAACGACGGCTCTTGCGTCCGCTTTCCCCGAAGATGTTGGCACAGGCGGCGTGAAAGAATTCAGTGGCCGAACTCCTTCCGGGCGGCGGCGAGGCCGCGTTCGTAAACAGCAATCAACTTGTCCCACGTGGCGTTCGCTTCCTGGTCAATCTGTTTGCGCGCCGGGTCGGCGTCGAAACTCGCGATCGTGCGGGCAATGCCCTCGCGGAACCGTGTCGTGCAGACGAAATCAGGGACAAAGCGTTTGATCTTGGTGTTGTCGAAGATGGCGGAATAGGATTTGTCACCCAGCAATGTCCCGGTCATTTCGGGGACACAGGCGGTGATGAATTCGGAGGCGATATGCACCAGCCTGGGCGCAGGAGCGCCGGCCGCTTCCGCCGTGAATTGATACATCTGGTTCCAGGTCAACGCCTCGTCGGACGTGATGTGAAACGCATGGCCGAGAGTCTCGGACCGGCCCAGCAATCCAATCAAACCCTTTGCAAAATCGCTGTTGTGCGTGATCGTCCAAAGCGTAAGACCGTCGCCGGGCACAATCACCGGCTGCCCCCGCCGCATCCGGTCCACGGTCGTGAAACTTTTGAGCCAGCTGTTCACCGCCAGCGGGATGACAGCGTCGCCATAGGTCAGGGATGGCCGAATTATTGTCGCCGGAAACGCTTCCTCGCGAAAGGCTCGCATCAGACGGTCTTCGCCCGCGATTTTGTTGCGCGAATATTCCCAGAACGGGTTTGCCAGCGGCGTGGACGCGGTGATGAGATAATGCCCCAGCGGTTTCTGATAGGCGCTGGCAGAGCTGATGAAAACGTATTGCCCGCAGCGCCCGCGGAAGAGCGCAAGGCGCTGCTCGATTTCCGCGGGCGTGTAGGCGATGAAATCCACCACGGCGTCCCAGGTCTGCTTGCCCATCGCAGCCGCCACGGCCGCGGGATCGGCGATGTCCGCGACGATTTGATGCGTCCCCGGCAATGCCGGACGCCGGGCGCGATTGAGCAGCGTGAGCTCATGTTTGCGCGCCAACGCAAGCTGGGTGCAGGCGGTGCTGATGAAGCCGGTGCCGCCGAGAAAGAGCATTTTCATGTTTGAAAAGAATTAGTTTCGTTTACGGGCTCATTCTTACACAAAAGGCGGGTCTGCGAGAAGTTGAAACCACCGGGGCATTTAATCAACTCGCCATACGGCCCGTTTACGGGTTATTGAATCCCGGCACGCAGTTGCAAAAATGAACTCAACCAGGAAAATGGCATGGGCAAATTGGAATTGCTTTATATTTCTGCGACGGGCGGCGCTTGCATGGCTTCTCGCCGTGCCCCTCCTGCTTCACGCACAGAATCCAGCCACGGAACTGAACTTCACGGACTTTAACAACCAGGGAGCGTTCAACAATTTTTCCGGCGACCACGGGATCTTTGCAGCCGGCCAGGCCTCAATTAAAACGTCCTATGACACAACCGTCTTTCACGGCACGAACGGCGCGTCGTTGCGGATTGATTACGCAGTGCCATTGGGTTATTGCGGCGGCTGGAGTTCGCTGATCGGCAAGGACGAATTTGGCAATCAAATGCTCAACTTCACCAACCTTTACGACGGGCTGCGCAACAGCCGGGGCAATCCTTCGCGGGTGGAAAATGTTCGAATCACGAATTTCAGTTTTTGGGCCCGGGGAAACGGGATTGGTGATTTTAACCACACGGTGAAGGTCGAGTTCAAAGGCGAGAGCGGCCTGCTCGGAAGCAAGGAGTTTACCTTCACCAATCAAACCAACTGGATCCATTTTGATTTTCCCATCAGCGAACTCGGGACCAACGACCTCTCGCGGATGAAGGAGGTCCTCTTCGTCATTGAGGACTGGCAAAACGCGCGGCGCACCAACTATTTTTTTCTGGATGACCTGGCCTTCACCACCGACGAACCGCGCTACGACACGGCGCATTTGAGCGATGACGCGATGCTGGACCTGGTTTCCCAGCGCGCGTTCGCCTATTTCCTGAGGTTCAACGACGACCTGGGTTTTGCACTGGACCGTTCCAGCTTTTCGGACGAGGTGAGCATCGGGGCGGTTGGCTTTCAACTGGCCGCCTATTGCATCGGCCACCAGCGCGGCTGGGCGGACAAATCCGAGCTGGAAAACCGCGTCGTCTCCATTCTGCAGAATTTAAACCGCCTGCCGATGGGGCCGGAGCCCGGAAAAAGCCGCGCCGGTTACCGCGGGTTTTACTATCATTTTCTCGCGGCGAACAGCGGCACGCGCAAGGACGACAATGTGGAACTCTCGCCCTATGACACGATGTTGCTGATGAGCGGCGTGCTGACCTGCCGCGAGTATTTTTCAACCAATGTAAAAATCCAGATATTGAGCCGGCAACTGTTTGACCGCGTCGAATGGAACTGGCTGGTTGATCATTCCCTGGGAAAGAATGCGAACCGTTTTTTTCTCGCCTGGAAGCCGGGGCCGGCGAAAGCCGGGACGTTTTTCGGCCACGTGGATGGCCAGACGGATGAAGCGCTGATGATGGACGTCCTGGCGCTGGGGTCGAAGACCCATCCGGTCAAATTTGAAACCTACCTGGCGCGCAACCGCGTCACCGGCAGCTATCCTTCTTCCAGCCCGAACAAAATTCTGGCCTCGTGGCAGGGCTCGTTGTTCAATTATTTTTTTGCCAACTGCTGGGTTGACCTGCGCGGCCGCGGCCCGGACCGGCATCCCTCCGACCCGCGCAACCTCTGGCAGAACGATAAGTTTGCAGTCATCGCCAACCGCCAGTTTTGCATCAACCACGCCAGCGCCAGCGCGGGCAGCTCAAATGCCTTCTATGCGACTTACGGCGAAAATGCCTGGGGCCTGACCGCCTGCGACAATCTGGTCGCGCCCGACTACCCCGCAGCCAGCGAATACTGGGCGTTCGGCGCGTTGCCGACGGAGGAATACATCCGCAAAGACCTCAGGCCGATTCACGCGGGGACGATTGCGGTTTATGGCGCGGCCAGTTCCATCAATTTCCTGCCCCGGGAGGCCATCGCCGCGCTCCGGCATGATTTTGAAATACCAGGCTTGTGGAGTCCGCTGTTTGGCTTTGGCGACGCCTACAGCCTTGACCCGCATTATGTGGAGCATGTTTATGACAAGGCGGGAAATCCGCGGGTTCGCTACGCGAATTTTCTGAACGGGCCGTGGATCAACAATGTGACGCTGGGCGTGAATGAGGGGCCGATGCTGCTGGCCATTGAGAACTATCGCAGCGGCATGATCTGGAATCTCACCGCGAAAAACCCGGAATTCAGGGCGGGGTTGAACCGGATTTTTGGCCCGGCCAAGCCATGATGGCCGATGCTTTCAGGCGGTGACGGCATCGCTCAGGGCATATGCAGGCGGTAAAACCGGTTGGTAGGCAGGGCGGCAGAATTGGTCACGTTGTAATTGCCGCCATTGACGATGGGCTCGTTGGTGACCGTGGCCCAGGCACCGGCCGTGGCATTGGTCTCGGACTCAAGCAGATAACCGCCGGCCGCGGTGGACCAGTAGAGGCGCGCTTGGTTGGGCACGACAGTCTGTATGTTCAGGGTGGGAGGCGGACAGGGCAGGCCGCTTACCTGAAGGTTGTAACCGCTGCAACCGGCGCCGGACGAAACCTCGTTGACCGTCACCACGAAGGTCGCGCCCGGAGGAATACTGGCGGAGCAGCTTTGCGGAGCCGCGCCGCCCCCCGTGCTGCTGCCGGAATCAGCCAGATAGTTGGTGGCGATCTCGGCCGGGTTGAAGGAATTAAGGTAAACTCCGGCCTGCACGTCGCAACCGGCGGTCAGCACGACGGTGACGCAGGCTTCCGATGCCGAAGTATTGGTGAAGGTGTAGGCGTCATAGTTGAAAAGGCCGCCGACGGCTCCAGGAAACGGTTTTGGTGAACCGCAACTCGCGACGACGAGGTTCCGGTTCATGCGGTTCGATTGGATCAGATCTGTGTTGGTGATGGAGCCGTTGATTGAAGTGAGACAGTAGCTGCACGGCCCGCTGCCGGAAGCGCAGCTCGTGCCGTAAAGGAACAACGACCAGGCGCGCAAGGTATCCGGGCTGCCAAAGAATCCGCCGTCCGTGAGTTGCAGGCGCCATGCGCCGACCGGCGAAGTGCCGATGAAGGCGGCCAGTGGCGACTGGGGCTGGAACGTGCCGACGAAAGGCGCCGATCCCGCCGCAATCGCAGTGGTGGCGGAATCGTCAAAGGTGGTCCGGCTGGCATCGGCGCTGCCGGTGCCGAAGTTGGGATTTGAGCCGCCAACGCCGGAGGCCAGCACCACGTTGGTGCCGTTGGGTGAAATCAAGCTGAGGGTCATGTCGGAATCAATCGGCGCGCCCAGCCAGAGCGAGGCCGTGACCTTGGTGATTGGTCCGCCGCTCCAGGCCGCGACATTGTTGGTGGAGATGAGGGTGCCGACGTCCGGCACATTTGTGACGGTATTATTGTCAAAGCGCGTCGGCGCCGCCGTTTCGCCGGTGTTCAACACTGTATTAACCGTGAACGAACCGAGGCTGGAATTGACGCCCAACTGGAGATTGATGGGGGTGCCGCAGGCGAAAGTCGGCAGCGTGGAAATCTGGAAGGGGGCCAGGTTCGTGCCGCTGCCGTTGCCGGGGATGTTCGGGTAGTCTGAATAGGGCTGGGTGATGATCACGCCCTCGGTGGTGGTGGAAAGGGTGGCGGTGACGCCGGTCATTGCGGAGGCGGTGGTGTTGCTGATGGAAAGGCCAAGGTTGTTGCACCCATTGGGGTCAATGCCGTGGCTGCCATCGCCGGAAGTGACGGTGGCGGAGCCGGCCGCGCCGGGAATGGAGGTGAGCGACAGGACGACGTCGTTGCCCGTGCCGCCGACGTAGGAGAGGTGAAACTTGTAACTGCCCGCCGAGATGGTCGAGCCTTCGGGCAGGCCGAGAAAGGTGCCGGTGATGGCATCCGCGCCGTCGTTATTCACGATGACAAACTGCTGGCCGAGCGGCACGGGATTGGTAAAGGCAGGAACCAAGGTGAGGGTGGCGTTCGCGAGCGACACGGTGCCGGTGACATTCAACTGGTCGTAACCGCCGGCGCCGGGATTGGGGCCGGTGAGTTCGGCAACCAGGCTGCCGTTGGCGGTGAAGTTTACATTGCTGCAACTGAGAATGCCGGGGCTGTTGCCGGGCGAAATGGCGCCATTGGCCGAGATGGTGCCAACGGTGCCGGAGCCGCCGAGCGTGGTCCCGGTGCTCATGGACAACACCGGGCTCTGCGGCTGGAAACCATTGATGACCAGTTTGCCGCCAAACACATCGCTGCCATTGGCATAGGTGTTGTTGGCGGTCATGGTAAAGGTGCCGGTGCCGTACTTGCCGACGGTAAACCCTCCGATGAAGCCGGTGCCGGACATCAGGCCGTCAAACTCGCTGGTGCCGTTGTTGGCGCCAATTTCCAGGTAGCCCTCGGCGCCAAAGTTTACATTGCCAGTTCCGTGGAGCGTGTTGATGCTTTCAAACTGGGTGGTGAAATCAAACAAGCCGCCGCTCTGGACCAAAACATCGGCGGTATCGGCGATTTGTTCCGTTCCCTGCAGGCGAAGCGTGGCATTGGAGGCGATGATGACGTTGCCCGGGATGGCGGCATTGAGGTATGACGATTTGTTCAGGAGCAGCGTGCCGCTGCTGACGGTGGTGGTCCCGACGTAAGTGTTGGTCGTGGAACCGGAGAAGCGGTTCGTCCCGACACCGGTGCACGAGAGATTGCCGGTGCCGGAGATGGCGCCCACGATGTCAAAGAGCATGCCGCCGTAAAAGGTGTTGATGGCGGTGGGCCCCTCGATGGTCATGGGGCCGACCCAGGAACAATTATTCTGCGCGGTGAGCTGCGAGCTGGAAACGAGGAGGAGCGGCTCGTTGGTGATGGCGGTGGAGTACATGAACAGCTCACCGTTGTTGGTGACCACGGTCCCGCCATTGGTGGTCCCGAGCGCCCAGGGAGTCTCGGCCGTCACCGTCAGATCCTGGATGGTCAACGGACCGGTGAAAGAATTGCTCGCGGTCATGCGGACGAAAGCCGCGGGCGAGACGCCGCTGACAATGGAGAAACCTTCGCCATCGTCGCTCAGACTGGCGTTTAGTTGGAGGGCCGGAAATGACAGGCCGTTGTCCACCGTGATGGTATTGCCAAACATTTCGACGTGTCCGTTGATATTGGGTGTTTTGCCGTCCGAGGCCGGCACAGTGAAGTCGCCGAAGTCGGCGATAAGAGTCCCGCTGCCTGTGGAAATATCGCCAGCGCTCAAGGTAAACGGACCGGCATCATCGCTCTGGCCGTTGAGGTCAAGCAAACCCGAATCGTTGATGGTGATGGGAATGCCACCATCGATTTGGTTGCCGTAGGGATTGATGTAGCGGATGATGTCCGAGTCCGCCGGGCCAACACCATTGCCGATGGTGATCGAGCTGGAGGCGCCGATGGCATGCGAACTCGTATGATTCAATTGTAAAATACCATTGGTGACCACGGTGGCACCGGCGTAGGTGTTTTCGAACGAGCCGGAAAGCGTAAGGATTCCCTGCCCGATGGTGGTAAAACCGCCGGAGCCCGTGATCGGGCCGTTTAGGTTCATCGAGCAATTGGTGAAGACCTGAAACCGGCAGGCGGCGCCGAGCGTGAAGCTGGACTGCCAGGAGTTGCTGCCGGTAAAAACATAAAGCGCGCCGCCAGGAAAAGTGCTGTTAATAACAAGGGACTGGTTGGTGAGGTTGATGTTGCCTGAGAGGGCGACCCATCCGGGATCGTTGACGGTCATCGTGTTGGTGACATTCCCAAGCGCAGTTGAACTGCCAAGATCAACAAAACCGCCGGAGTTGTCTGTGTAATTACCCGCGAACGTGTTCGCGCCGGACCAGTAAGTGCTTAACGGATCGTTCTGCACAATGCTGGCTGATCCGCTCACGTTCGCATATATATTCAGGTTGCCGTTTCCGTCAAGGTTGAGCGTGCCGGTGCCGATATCGAGATTGCCGGAAACCGAGGATGAGACCCCGTTAGTTACGTTAATCGTGGTATTCGCTGACAAACTCAGCTCGCCGGTTCCGGTTTCAATGGTGCCGCCGCTCAGGGTGAGATTGGGACCGACGGGTTCAAAATAGTTATTCAAATTCAACAAACCACTCAAATTGATGGTGATGGGCACCGACTCGGAGATTTCGCTCTCTTGCAGGTTTTCAACCGTGGGACTGCCCAGGCCAGAACCGTCACCGATTACGAGAGGTCCGCCGAAGGCGTTGAAGCCGTCAACGTTCAACTCCAGAGTGCCCGCAGATACGAGGGTGGTACCGGTATAGGTGTTGTCGCTTACATACTGATAGATTAACGCGCCCGCCCCGGTTTTGATGACACCCACGCTCCCGCTCAGCATGCCATCCAACGTCAATGTGGTGGCCACGTTGATGGTCTGATCCGTCTGGGCGAGCGTAATGTTGTTTTCAATGATGTTGGCCCCGGCGGTGTTGGTGGCCTCGAGGTTGTTGGTCAGGGTGAAGGCGTTGCCGCGAATATCATATCCGCCGCCCGGGCCGGCGAAGACGATTTGATTCAAGGTCAGGCCGGCAATGTTGTTGGTGTTTATGAGGTTCGGCTGGGAGGCCGGGAAGATAAGCGTATCGCCGTTGTTGGGCGTGCCGACGAATCCCCAGTTGGCGCTGTTATTCCAGTTGGCATTGGCGCCGCCGCCGCCGGACCAGCTTAACACCGCGCCGCGGGCCGGAAGCGAAAACAAACCGAGGCAGAAGACGAGGAACGCGGACCAGCAGTGAAACCTGGAAACGGGAAAAGAAACGGGGAAGCTTTTAATTTTTTTCATGGTGCCTTTTGATACGGGGCCAGATTAGTCGTGGGTGTTGGGGTGCGGAGTGCCATCAAGGGAATTGCCCTTGCGCAAGCCGAACCACGTCGTGCGGTGAAAAGCGGGCATAAACAATCCTCGCTGGGAGCGATTATTGAACGGTCAATCCGGAATCCTTGCGAGCGGACGCAAGGTGTGTGAACGGAAAAATCAGGGGCTAAGCTAGGATTTTGGCGGGGATTTGCAAGCAAAAAAAGCCGGAAAGGTCGCCTCGGCCCGGTTTGTTCCATCGGCAACTTGAAGAAGTTGAGGGCGGTGGCCGGTGCGGGATTTGAACCATCGAAGGCGTCATACCGCGCCACCCGGAATATTTCCAGGAGGACGTGCCGACAAATACCAGGCCGGCCGCCAGATTGGCCAATTTCCTTTCCAGATTTGCCCGCCCGAATGCCATCACCAGCGCAGCTTGCCGCCGCCTGTACCGAGGCCGTAAAGCCAAAACCTCCTTGATGCAAAACAGTCCGCGCGAACTCATTTGAAGGAACCTGGCACAAACCAGGGTCATATCATTTGACAGACGGCTTTTCTGAGAATCAAACTGACGATGTGCCGCATTATCATGGAGTTGAACATCATGTTGGCCGGACGCCGCTGATCCGCCTGCGCCGGCTCTCGGAGCTGACGGGTTGCGAGATTCTGGGCAAGGCCGAATTCATGAACCCCGGCGGTTCGGTGAAAGACCGCGCCGCGCTGGGCATCATCACCGCGGCCGAGGCGGCCGGACAATTGCGCCCCGGCGGCACCATCGTGGAGGGCACCGCCGGCAACACCGGCATTGGCCTGGTGGTGATTGGCCACGCCAAGGGATATCGCACGGTCATCGTCATTCCCGAGACGCAATCGCAGGAGAAGATTAATTTGCTGTGCACGCTTGGCGCGGAAGTCATCACCGTTTTGGAAAAACCTTACAGCGACCCCGGCAACTACAATCATGTCGCGCAACGGCTCGCGGAGGAGAAGGGCTGGTTCTGGGCCAACCAGTTTGACA
>DATMLG010000005.1:0-7314 GCA_035570675.1 Verrucomicrobiia bacterium
TACTTAGCTCAGTTCAAGCATGAGCCTTCGCTCAACTAATCCATGTCCGTATGAAAGTGAATCGCGCCATCTTACTGGCTTTTATCATCGCCACGTTTGTTCTCTCAATCTACGCGTCGCCTCTGACCTTTCCCGACGTCAAGGATTTGCCTGTTCAAACCAATCTGCCCGATGTCATGACGATGCTGGACGGCACGCAGGTCACGACACCGGAGCAATGGCAGGCGCGCCGCGAGGAAATGAAGGCCATCCTGGAGTATTACGAATTGGGCCACGCGCCGCCGCCGCCGGGCAATGTAGCGGGCAAGCTCATCGAGTCGGCAGACTATCTGGGCGGCACGGTGAAGTACCAACTCGTGCATTTGCGATTCGGGCCGCACCGGAAATTGGGCTTCGACATCGCCGTGTTCAGACCGGCCACGGGCGGGCCGTTTCCCACCATCATCAATCCCTCGTTTACCATGACGCCGGGCGTGAATTTCACGAACGGCCTGCCGCCAGCCGTTCCAACGACAACCAATCGCCTGTTGCGCCTGTTCGCGATGCCGGTGGACCCGGCGCAAGCGGCCGAGAGTTTCTCCAACCAGCTCGCGCGCGGTTACGCCATCGTGACGTATCACTACACCGAGTGCGGCCTGGATAGTGCGAACTTTCGGACCAATTCATTTTATCCGGCGTATCCGGATTACGATTGGGGCGTGCTGCTCGGCTGGGCGTGGGGGCTTTCGCGCGTGGTGGATTATGTGGAAACGCAGCCATTCGCGGACAAGACAAAGATCATCGCGCTGGGGCATTCGCGGTTGGGCAAGCTGACGATGGTGGTCACGGCGTTTGATGACCGGATTTCGCTCGGCGCGCCCGCGGGTTCCAGCGGCGCGGGTACGGGCGCGTATCGTTTTTGCGGACCGGGACGCGGCGGCAAAGAAGGCATCGAGGACATGACGCGGAAGTTTCCCTATTACTTTGTGCCGCGTCTGAAGGAATTCACCGGGCAAATGTATAAGCTGCCATTTGACGCTTATTGGTACGTGGCGCTCACGGCACCGCGCCCGTGGATTTCCATCGAGGGCACGGACGACCAGAACTGCGTGCCCAACGCGGTGCAACAAACCGTCCTCGCCGCCAAGCCTGTCTATGCGTTCCTGGGCGTGAGTACGGACCGCGTGACCGCAAATTGGGAGAAGCACCGGCACGCGCTGACAGCGGACGATTGGAACGCCGCGCTGGATTTCGCTGACCAGCAACTGCGCGGCATTGACCATCACCGCACGTTCGACAATTTCCCGCCTGATGAAGTTTCGACCAACAACGGCTTATCCAAATGAAATTACTTTCTCTTTCCTTGCTGCTTCTCACGCTCGTGCTCGCCGGATGCAAAATTGAAAGCACCGCGCTTCGTGCCGTTTTCAATGTCCGGGATTTCGGCGCGACGGGCGATGGTACCACAAAAGATACAGTTGCCTTCCAAAAAGCATTGGATGCCTGCGCGGCGAGCGGCGGCGAGGTGCTCGTGCCGCCGGGCCATTATCTCATCGGCAGCGTGCAGATGGGCGCGCATACGACGCTCCAGCTTCAACTGGGCAGTGTCATTATCGGCAGCGCGGACATGGAAGATTACCCGATGATTCCGATTCGTTGGGAAGGCCGCGAGGAGCTGGGGCATCGAGGCCTGATATATGCCACCAATGCGGATGACGTTGCTATCGTCGGCCCGGGACGTATCGAGGGAAATCCCAAAGTGGCTGCGCCCCAAAATCCGCGCGGCGCCGTCGTGGTTGAATTTGACGGATGCCGGCACGTGAGCTGGAAAGATTTTTCCATCAAGCAAGGCGGCAACTGGGCAACGCACCCGGTTTATTGCACGGATGTAGTTATTGATCATTTAACCATAACCGGACGGCGCGATGGCATTGACGTGGATTCGTGCAAAAAAGTCCTTATCAAAAATTGCGATATCGACACCAGCGACGATTCCATCGGCCTCAAGTCCGGGCGCGGCGCGCAGGCGGTGGCCATCGGCCGGCCGACGGAGGACGTAGTCATCACCAATTGCACGCTCGTGGACCATCGCTTTGCCTGCGTGGGCATCGGCAGCGAGACGTCGGGCGGCATTCTTAATGTGCGCGTCACGCACTGCCGTTGCACTGCCTATTCCGACGCTATTTATATCAAGACGCGCATCGGCCGCAGCGGGGCCATCGAGAATATTTCGGGCGATGACCTGGACGTGCTCGGGGGCGGGTTTTTATTTGTGAACCTGATAAGCGCGGGCAACGTGAACACAATAGACGATCCGGTGGCCGGGCTGGCGGGTTACCCCATCGGGCGAAACTTTAGCTTTACGAACATTCGTTTGGCGAAGGCCACGCATCTGGCCGAAGTGAGCAAGATTTCGCCGGAACGGCCATTGGACGGTCTGACGTTGTCCCACATCACGGGTACGTGCGAGAAAGGTATTTCCCTGGCCAATATCACTAATGCGGCTCTCAGTGAAATCCATGTGACTGGTTACAAAGGTGAATTATTGACCTCAACAAATGTCATGGGGGCAGGCAGTCCCATATTTTCGTTTTTGCGGGAGTAAACATCTTTCATCCCCAGGCACTCTATCTTTCTTGTAGAGTAATCTTCGGACTCCTCAATCTTCGCCGTTTTTAGCGATTGGCACAGGAATCGCTATTTCCGCTTTGAATTTTAAAAGTTAAGAGATTTAAGACGATTTACGGGAACGAAATTGATAGCGGATATGAAGAAATCTAGCATTTTTGCCACGCTTACCCTGGCTTCGGCGGCTTTCGCGGCGCATGCCCAATTTTTGGAAATGAACATCAGCGCGGACTGTAACCAGAACCTCCAGACCTTTACCGATGGTTCCGATTACGCGTTTGGCGGAACCCAGTTCAACGTGGGCGGGGTTCCCTTTAGCCTGAGCCTGTTGGACAATCTTCCCGATACGACCGGCGTGGTCCAGACTCCTGCCGATGACCAATCCTATACCTTCACCGTCCCGTCCGGCGTCTACGCTACGGCCATCTTTACGCTGATGAACACGGCCTGGGGCGAGCCCGGGGTTGACGAAGGGAGCATCCTCGTGACCGGTTCGCACGGCGAGACGGCTATGCTGGACCTGACCGAAGGCGTCAATATCCGCGACCATTACAATGGCTATTTCGTGAATTCGCTTTCGGATTCCACAGTGATGTCGACTGGTTTCAAGAATCATTCAATCAATCCCAAGGGTTCTGTCCGCCTGGACCGGCAGGAACTGGTGCTGCCATCTTCATTTAATGGGGACACGCTCAGCTCCATTACCTTTGACGGGGTGGATCATGGTGAACCGAACGGTGATCCGTTTTTGGCGGGGATGACGCTTGCCGTAGTGCCGGAGCCGTCGCCGTATTTGCTCTTCGCCCTGGGGGCGCTGGTTTTGGGCGCGCGTTTGACACGCCAGGACGACCGGCGGGATTAATTCCCGGTTCCTACTGTCCGACCACGGAAATTTGATCACCCGGCTTCAGTTCCATATTCTGGCCGTTGAGTAAATCCTTCGGATTGATCTCAGTTTCAATACTGTTGCGTTTCAAAATTATATCCTGCGGATCGTGCGAACCTAAATAATTGGCCGTGGCCAACGCCTGCGCGAGAGTCAATCCATCCACCCACGGCACTTCGTGCTTTTGGACATTGCCGAACACGACCACATCGGTAACCGCTCCGCCCATGCTCTGATACGCGGCCTGCTGGCCGGCCATATAGGCCGCGCGCGCCTGCGCATCGGCTTTCGATTTGGTGACACATCCAGTCGCGGCCAGCGCCAGGACCAGCGTGCCCAAAAAAACTTTCATTTCTAAATTGAACAACCGCATATCCAAAACGTTTCGGCCAATCAACTCGTCTCTTCCACCGACTTTTTCCATTGAGTCACTGCCGATTTGATTTCCGTGGCGCAATCGGCCAATGGTTTTACGAACTTCGGACGGAACCACGGGAACAGGCCAACTAAATCGTAGCTCACCAAAATCTGCCCGTCACAGCCGCCGCCACTGCCGATGCAGATGGTCGGGACGGAAATAGTTCCTGAAATTTCCGCGGCCACGGGCGGCGTGACCAGTTCCAGTACGATGGCAAAAACGCCGGCATCCTCCAAAAGTTTTGCGTCCTCGATCAATTTCTGGTGTTCCTCCTGCTTCTTGCCCTTGATGCGATAACCCCCTTCCTTTAAAACACTTTGCGGCAGCATTCCCAAGTGGCCGCAGACGGGAATGCCGGTGGCGAGGATGCCGCGGATTTGCGGCAACATTTCCCGTCCGCCTTCAAGTTTCACAAATTCTGCGCCGGTCGCGATGAGGCGTTTGGCATTGGCCACGGCATCCGCCACGGTCTCATAGCTTTTGTAGGGCAGGTCGGCGCCGAGGAGACCGTTGGTTTTGGCGCGGGCGGCGGCGCGGGCGTGGTGTTCCATATCCGCCATCGTTACGTGTGTGGTGTCGGGATAACCCAGCACCACCATGCCCAGCGAATCGCCGACGAGAATGAAGGGGATGCCCGCTTCATCCAGCAATTTCGCCATGGGATAATCATAGGCCGTCAGGGCGGCGACCCGCTCGCCACGCTTTTTCATGGCGCGAATAGTTTCAGGAGTGACTTTGGACACCGTTTCCATCCGACCTCAATGATGTTCAAAACTTTTCAGCAATTCATCCGGCGAGGTGGTGGCCGTGCCGATTTTGCCGACGACAATGCCCGCCGCGTGGTTGGACAGGATGGTCGCTTCCACCGGTGAGGCCCCAGCGGCGATCGCCAGTGTATAAGTGGCGATGACCGTGTCGCCCGCGCCGGAAACGTCGAACACTTCCTGCGCGACGGTGGGGATATGAAACGGCTTGTGTTCGCGCTGGCAAAGCAGCATGCCCAATTCGCCGAGCGTAATAAGCAAAACCGCCGGGCGTAATTCGTTCAGGAGGCGGTCCGCGACCAGCATGAGATTTTTGTCCGCAAGGGGGTTGGCGTTGCGCGTATCATCCGGCAATTTTGCCAGCTCGAACGCCTCCTTGCGGTTGGGCGTGATGAGCGAGAGATTGCTCAGGTTCAAATGATGCACCGGCTTGGGGTCCAGGCTCAACCAAATGCCACGCTCACGGCACAGTGCTTTAATTTGCTCCAGCAACGGCTGCGTTACCACGCCCTTGCCATAATCCCCAACGATGACGGCATCCGCTTTTTTCAATTTGGCTTTGACGGCGTCCAGCAATCGCGCGGTCAACGGCGCGTCCAGGCCCTCGCGCGTTTCCCGGTCAATGCGCACGACCTGTTGTTTGTGCGCCACGATGCGCGTCTTGACGCTCGTGTGGCGCGCGGGATTTTCCACCAGCCCGCCGCAGCCGACGTGTTGCTCGGCCAAAAGTTCCCTCAAATGTTCCGCCGCGGTGTCATCCCCAATGGCGCCAAAGATTTCCGTGGTGGCGTGCAGCGCCGTCAAATTGCGCGCGACGTTGGCCGCACCGCCGGGCATAAAACTTTCCCGCTCAAAATCCACCACCGGTACCGGCGCTTCCGGGGAAATCCGCGCCACGTTGCCCCAAATAAACTGGTCCAACATGACGTCGCCCACGACCAGCACGGTGGCTTTGGCGGCCGCCGCCAGGATTTCCCGAACGCGGAGAATGGATAGGGTTGTGCGATTCACAGCCTACCTTTTAACCGGATTCAGGCCGCGAAGAAATAAAGATTTTTTGGTTTAACAGTAAAAAGCCGCCGGGAAATGGCCGGCGGTGTGCGACTGCAAAATTAGGTCCCTTTAGAAGTTCACCTTGAAATTGATGAAAACGGTATGGATATAGATGCCGGCGATCGACAAATGGTCATCAAGGCTGCTGAAGTTGTAGCGTTGGGCAGCCGTAGCCATGAATTTATAACCGACGCCGAAGGATGCATTTGGACTCACCATGAATCTCAGCCCCGCCTCGCCCTGGACGGCCGGTTCGATGTCTGTTTCATTGAAGGTAGTGCCTTTGTCCTGATAGTTCATAATACTGACATTGCCGCCCGCACCGATGCCAAGGTAGGGGATCAAGGGAGTGTGGGTGGGTATCTTGATAAAGAAATTGGCCAGGAGCGGAATGGAATAAAGATCCACGGTTTGGTCGTGAGCACTCAAAGATTGCCCATTCAAATCATCAATGGTATTCCACATAAAGCCGCCTTCCAATTCCATTGCGGTATAGGGATTGAAATTATAACCCAGATCAAGATCGCCGCGGGCGCCGGTGTTGAAGGAAGCCCTTTCGTCCGGAAGCGCGGTCTGACGAACGGTAGCATCTTGCTGGAACATGGCCCCTCCATCCACGGCCAGATAGGTTTGTGCGTTGGTAATGGTAACGGATGTTAATAGAGTCGCGAATGCGATTGAGCTAACGATTATCTTCATACTTCTCCTTGTCTCCTTGTTGCAAGACAGCACAGGTGTGCCGCCTATTTTGGTTTACAGTCTCTCCTTGTTAAGAAACTGTAACAGTATAGCTCAATTTACCGTCCTGTCAAAGTACCGGCAGCACAGGGAGTTCCAGCGGACGAAAATTAATCCAAAAACGCCGTCAACGGACTCGTCGCGCTGGCCGTTTCGTTTTGCGCCGCAAGACCGGATTCAAAGGCCGCGCGTCCGGCTTCCACGGCCATCTTAAACGCCACGGCCATGCGGTTCGGTTCATCGGCCACAGCAATCGCGGTGTTCACCAGGGCGGCGTCTGCGCCCATTTCCATCGCCTCGGCGGCATGGCTGGGCGCGCCCAGCCCGGCGTCCACAACCACCGGTACCGTGGCCTGCTCGATGATGATGCGGATTTGGTCGCGCGTTTGCACACCGCGGTTTGAGCCAATGGGCGAGCCTAGCGGCATCACGGTTGCCACGCCCACGTCCTGCAGGCGCTTGGCCAGAACCGGGTCAGCGTTAATGTAAGGCAGCACGGTGAAGCCTTCCTTGACCAGGATTTCTGCCGCGCGAAAAGTCTCCACCGGGTCGGGCAGCAAGTAACGCGGATCGGGGTGGATTTCCAGTTTCACCCGTTTGGGCAGGCCGGCGGCGGCAGCCCTGCGGGCGAGCCGGACGGCTTCCTCCGCGTTCATCGCGCCGCTGGTATTGGGCAGCAGCAGGAATTTTTTCGGGTCAATGAACTCGAGGATATTCGCAAAGGGATCGCCTTTGCCGGACAAATCCGCGCGGCGCAGGGCGACCGTCACCATTTCCGCGCCGCTGGCGTCCAGCGCCTCGCGCATGGCCTCCGGCGACGAAAATTTCCCAGTGCCCATGATCAAGCG
>DATMLG010000006.1:0-3794 GCA_035570675.1 Verrucomicrobiia bacterium
AAACGCGGCGTCCGGTGCCCCGAGCTACAACAACGGTGTGACCGGCAACACGTTCATCGCGGCGGCCGGGGCTTCCTGGGAGGTGGATTTGTGGGGGCGCATCCGCCGGCTCAACGAATCCGCGCGCGCGCAATATTTCGCAACCCAGGAGGCGCGGCGCGACGTGACGACTTCCTTGATCAGCCAGGTGGCACAGGCATATTTCCAACTGGTGGCGCTGGACGAGGAACTGGGGATTGCCCGGCTCGCCACGAATTCATACGGCGATAGTTTTAAGCTTTTCAGCGACCGTTTGAACGGCGGGGTGGCTTCGCGGCTGGAGACCTCAACCGCCGAGGCGCTGGAAGCGACGGCCGCCGCGACCATCCCCGAACTCGAACGTCAGATTGTCGTTCAGGAGAACCTGATCAGTGTGCTTGCCGGCGAAAATCCGGGGCCGGTGACGCGAGCCGGGGCGCCGTTAAAGGAGCCGATGCCGCCGGACGTGCCGGCGGGGCTGCCGTCCTCGTTGCTGGAGCGCCGGCCGGACATCCGCGAGGCGGAGCAACTCGTGCGTTCGGCGAATGCGCAGGTGGGCGTGGCGGAGGCGAGCTTTCTGCCACAGATTGATTTGACGGCGTTGTTTGGACAGGTCAGCCCGGCGCTTTCGACGTTCACGTTCGGCAGCGCCAACGCATGGAACCTGGCGGCAAGCGCGTCGGGACCGCTTTTTCAAGGCGGCCAGCTGGTCGCACAATACCGGCAGGTGAAGGCCGCATGGGAGCAGGCGCGGTTGCAGTATCAGGCGACGGTGTTGAACGCAATGGAGGAGGTTTCCGACGCGCTTGTGGCGCGGCAGAAACTCGCGGAGGAACGCGTCCAGCAGGCGCGCGCGGTGGACGCCTATCAGGAGGGGACGAAAGTGGCGATGGAGCGATACCGGCAGGGTCAGGCCAATTACTATGAGGTATTGCAGGAGCAGCAACTGCTTTTCCCGGCGGAAGACACGCTGGTGCAAACGAAGTTGAACCAGGTTCTGGCGATCGTCCAGTTATACCGCGCGCTTGGAGGCGGCTGGACTCCGGAAGCGCACTGAGAGTCAGGTGCCGGATGTCAGGGCGCGGACGAGGCCTTCAATGGTATGGGGCTTTGCCTCGGCGTCGGGTTTGAGGCCGAGGGTCTCGACCGCCCGGGTGGTTTCGGGGCCGATGGAGGCGAGCTTGATTTGCGGGAACTTTTTGAGGAGGGCGGGAAGGTCAAAGCGGGCGTGAAAATTCTCCACCGTGGAACTGCTGGTGAAGGTGATCCAGTCCGCGCCGTCCTCGAGCAGGCGGGCGGCGGCGCCGTTGAGGTCCTCCGTCTCGGGCACGGTTTTGTAGCAGGCGACGTCATCCACGATGCCGCCCAGGGCTTCAAGCGCGGCGGGAAGCTCGGGCGTGGCGACTTCGGCGCGCAGCAGGAGGAGCTTCAGGTTTTCGATGGTCTCAAATTTGGCGAAGGCGGCGGCGATTTTTACGGCGACGTATTCCTCCGGCATCAGATCCACCTTCAGGTGCAGTTCACGGAGTTTGGCGGCGGTGGCCGGGCCGACGGCGGCGATGCGCACGCCGCCGATGTCGCGCAGGTCCTCGAAGGCCTTGAAAAATGATTCAAAGAACATCGTCACGCCGTTCGGGCTGGTGAAAACGATCCAATCGTAGGAATTAAGTTCGAGCAGGGCGTCGGCAAGATCGGCCTTGCGGTCGGTGGGAACAATTTTGATGGTGGGGATTTCCAAGACTTCCGCGCTAAGCTCGGCGAGCTGGCGGGAGAGCTGGCTGGCCTGTTCGCGGGTGCGGGTGACGACGACGCGCTGGCCGAATAGCGGCCGGGATTCATACCAGTTCAGGGATTTGCGGAGCTTGACAACATCACCGATGACGGTAACAGCGGGCGCGGTGAAGCTGGTTTTTTCAACGACATCCGCGATGGTCGCGAGGGTGCCTTCGATGGATTGCTGGCGACCGGTGGTGCCCCAATGGACCATCGCGACGGGAGTTTCCGCAGGCATTCCGTTTTTAACGAGATTGTCGGAAAGCTCCCGGATGCGCTCGACGCCCATGAGGATGACCTTGGTGCCGGAAATTTTGGCAATCTGCGCCCAATCCACGCCGGCACCCTGTTTTTCCGGGTCTTCATGGCCGGTGATGACAGTGAAACTGGAAGAATAATCACGATGCGTGAGCGGGATGCCGGCATAATTCGGCCCGGCCACGACGGAGGAAACGCCCGGGACCACCTCAAAAGGAATTTTAGCGGCGGCGAGCTTGGCGGCTTCCTCTCCGCCACGCCCGAAGATGTAAGGATCGCCGCCTTTGAGGCGGACGACGGTTTTGCCTTCGCGTGCCTTCGCGACCAGGAGATCATTGAGCTCATCCTGCGGGATGGCGTGGTCCTTGGAACGTTTGCCCGCGTAGATGATTTCCGCGCCCTTCGGGGCGAGCCGGAGCAGGTCCTGGTTGATGAGGGCGTCGTAAACGACGACATCCGCGCGGGCGAGCAGTTCCGCGCCGCGCATGGTCAGGAGGCCGGAGTCGCCCGGGCCCGCGCCGACCAGATAAACTGTGCCTTTGGACTTCATTTGAGAATTTTCACTTCAATTCTTCGGCGAGCTGCTGGCCAAGTTCAACAGCTTCCTTGACGGGGCGTTTGGCTTCGCCGCGGCGGACATTTTTATCATCGCGAAAAGAAACGGCGCGCATGCGGAGGGCGCTGCCGATGATTTCGGCGTAGGCGGCCACAGGGCTTTGGCAGCCGCCGCCCATGCCCGCAAGAAAGGCTCGCTCGGCGGTGACGCATTGGCGGGTGTTGTAATGGTTGAGACGTTCGCAAACGGCGGCGATGCGGCCGTCGTCCGCGCGGGTCTCGATGCCGAGGGCGCCCTGCCCGACGGCGGGCAGCATGACTTCGGGTTCGAGAACCACGGCGAGCAGGCCGTCGGGCACGGCGTCGCCGACGAGCCGGCCATCGGGTTGGATGGTGAAGTTGAGGCGTTCAAGGCCGGCGGCGGCGAGAATGGTGGCGTCGAGTTCGGCGTGGTCGGCAACTTTTTGGAGGCGGGTGACGACGTTGCCGCGGATTTCGACGACGCGAAAGTCAGGCCGATGGGCGAGCAACTGGGCCTTGCGGCGCGTGCTGCTGGTGGCCACGGTGGCCGCGGACGGAAAATCCTTGAGCGTGAGTTTGGGGTTGAAGCCGCGCAACTCGGAGCGGCTGGGAACCCAGTCGCCTTCAGCGGTCGTGCCGGCGGTTTTTTCGGCGCGGAGAAAATTGGCGTCGCGATAGATAAGGACGTCGCGGACATCGGCGCGTTTGCCGACGGCGCCGAGGGCGAGGCCGGCGGGGAGCTCGGTGGGCAGGTCCTTGAGGCTGTGGACGGCGAGGTCGGCCTGATTTTTTACGAGGGCGACTTCAAGTTCCTTGGTGAAGAGGCCCTTGGGAAGGCTCTCGCCCTCTTTGGCAAGCGAGGCGGTTTGGAGCCGGTCGCCGGTGGTCTTGATGATCTTCAACTCGAATTGCAGGCGTGGAAAAGCGGTGCGGCATTGGGCGAGGACGGTATTGGCCTGGGCGAGGGCGAGCGCACTGCCGCGGGTGGCGATGAAGATGGGGCGCTCTTTGGAGGGCATGAAACGTCGATGAGGAAATCAGTTAATTTTCATCGAATGCTGCGAGGTGTCGCCCGGACGAGACGCCCCAAGCTTCTTCGGGTTTTTTGGATCATGCCAATCCATGTTGCAGTGGTGACATTGCTTCGCCAATGCTGTTTTTAGTTGTTT
>DATMLG010000007.1:0-2553 GCA_035570675.1 Verrucomicrobiia bacterium
TGGAATCCATGCCGATGCCGATGGGCTGCTTTTTGCCGGTGCGCCGGGGGTGCAGCTCACCTGGATGGACGCCAAAGTCGGCGACTGGGTCGTGACGCCACGCATCGGCAAGCCGGTCGAGATCCAAGCGCTCTGGATCAACGCCCTGCACTGCGCCGCGGCATGGAATTCCGACTGGATGCATCTTGCCACCACGGCCGAAGCGGCGTTCAGCGAGCGTTTTTGGAATGAAGCCGCAGGCTGCCTTTACGATGTGATCGACGTGGACTTCGTCACTGGCACCCATGACGCGAGCATCCGACCCAACCAAATTTTGGCCGCAGGCGGGCTGCCTTTTCCGTTACTCAACCTGGAGCGCACCCGCCGGGTTGTCGCCGTGGTCGAACAGCGTCTGCTCACTCCAATCGGCCTGCGCACACTCGATCCGGCACACCCCGATTACCGGCCGTTCTATCGCGGCGGCGTGCTCGAACGCGATGGCGCTTATCACCAGGGTACCGTGTGGCCGTGGCTCGCCACGGCTTTTGTCGAGGCCTGGTTGCGGGCGCGCGGCGCCACGGAGAGCAATCGTCAGATTGCCCGCGGGCGTTTTCTGGCGCCCTTGCTCGCCAATCTGCACGAGGCCGGACTCGGCCACATTTCCGAAATCGCCGATGGCGAACCGCCGCACACCCCGCGCGGCTGTCCGTTTCAGGCCTGGTCCGTGGGCGAATGCCTCCGGTTAAGCGGATTCCTCCTTTCCACCGCATCACAATCATGAACGAAAAACTCGAAGCACTCCGGCGGCGCATCGAACACGAGGACAATCTCGTGAATCAGCGCCTCTCATGGCTGGTCGCCTCCCAGGCTTTCATGCTCACGGCCTTCGCCATCTCGCTCAATGCACCGCTCAACTCGCTCACTCCCGCCTATGCAGCCGCCAACCGCACCATGGTCCTGCTCCTGCCCTACCTGTCCGTCGCCTGCATTCTCATCCTTTGGCTCACCCTGGCCGGCGCAATCTGGTCGATGAAACTTTTGCGAGGCCAAGCGGCGGCCATCGCCCTGCCTAACGATATTCCTGTGCAAAGTCCGCCAGCCATCCGCAGCCTGGGTCTGGCTGCACCGATTGGAATTCCCATCGTCTTTCTCCTGCTCTGGCTGGCGTTGATTATGGCGGGCAATGGCGGCGCGCACCCCGTTTCTTAGCCGCCACTTTTTTACACCATGACTTCCCCGGATATTCCCCTTGCCCAGATCAAAGAGGAGCAGCGGCTCGCCGAAGATCGCGCCCGCACGAAAAACTGGAAGCGCTGGGGATCCTATCTTTCCGAGCGCCAGTGGGCCACCGTGCGCGAGGATTATTCCGCGGACGGGACCTGCTGGGATTATTTTCCACACGACCACGCGCGCAGCCGGGCCTATCGCTGGGGCGAGGATGGCCTGCTCGGCATCACCGACCGCGAGTGCCGCCTGTGCTTCGCGCTCGCCTTGTGGAATGGCCACGACCCGATCCTGAAGGAGCGCCTGTTCGGGCTGACCGGCCCCGAGGGCAACCATGGCGAGGACGTGAAGGAGCTTTATTATTATCTGGATGCCACGCCCACGCATTCGTGGATGCGCGCGCTTTATAAATACCCACAGGCTGAATTTCCCTATGCCCGTCTGGTGGAGGAAAACCGCCGCCGCGGCCTGCAAGCCGGCGAGTTCGAAGTGATCGACACGGGCGTCTTTGCCGATGGCCGTTACTTTGATGTGTTCGCCGACTACGCGAAGGTCGATACCGACCACCTGCTGATCCGCCTTACTGTCGCCAACCGCGGCCCGGAGGCCGCGGTCCTGCATCTGCTGCCAACGCTTTGGTTCCGCAACATGTGGACGTTTGGCTGCACACGCGAAGGCGTTGAACAAAAGCCACAGGTGCATCTCGACGGCGCCAATCTGCTTTCGACGGAGCATGAAACGCTCGGCCGCTATGCGCTGCAATTCGCCCCGTCCTCCGGCGGTGTGCGCCCCACGCCCCTTTTTACCGAGAACGAAACCAACAACCAGCGGCTTTTTAATTCACCCAACGCCTCCCCTTATGTGAAGGACGCGTTCCATCGTTATCTCGTCAAGGGTGAGGCTGCCGCGGTGAATCCCGCGCTCACCGGAACCAAGGCCGCGCTGCATTATGTCCTGGAAATTCCTCCGGGCGGCGAGCAGACGGTGGAGCTGCAGTTGTTTGCCCCGGAAAAAAACCAGCCCGTGGCCTTCGGCGAAAAATTTGCCAGCAAGCTGGACCGCGCCCAGCGTGAAGCGGATGAATTTTACGGCCAGCTCATTCCCGCCACCACCACGGCCGACGAACGCAACGTCATTCGCCAGGGTTACGCCGGGCTGCTCTGGTCGAAACAATGTTATTATTACGTCGTCGATCAATGGCTCGAGGGCGATCCCGCCACCGTGCCGCCGCCGGAAAACCGCAAACAGGGTCGCAATCGCGACTGGCGCCACCTCTACAGCCGCGACGTCATTTCCATGCCGGACAATTGGGAATACCCCTGGTTCGCCGCCTGGGACCTCGCCTTCCAC
>DATMLG010000008.1:0-7788 GCA_035570675.1 Verrucomicrobiia bacterium
AACTGCACATTGGTCAATACCAGCGTGGCATTGGTGGCCGCGGGTATGCTTGCCGCATTCACGAACCATTGATAATCCAGAGGCTTGCTCCCGCCCGCCGTCACGCTGAAACTGACCGTGCTTCCACTAAACGCCGTCTGACTCACAGGCTGGCTGGCGATGACCGGCGGGATCGCACATTTACCCTCGCCACCGGCAATGTAAATGGCCTGAATTTCAGAAGCGGCCAGTGCGCGACCGTAAAGACTCATTTCGTCCATCAAGCCGCTGTAGTAGGTGGCAAGGTATGGAGAAGAAGGAGGCCTGTAGCCGAGATATAAATTGTAGCTTGTTCTGGGGGTGAAGACACCGAGGTTCTGCGAGGCCACAATGGCGCCGTTGAGGTACAACGCGGCCGTGCCGCTGGATTTGTCGTAGGTCAAGGCCACGTGACTCAAGGCGTTCGCGGGAAGGATATTCCCGCCGGAAGTGATGGTGTGGAAAGAGCCTGAGGTATCGATGATGTTGGCAAAAAGGGAACCCGGGCCGGCTCCGCTGTTTCCTGTCGGCTGATTAATCCAGAAGTCCGAGCCGAGGCTGCCGGAGCCGCTATTCCATTCGGCCAGGGGACGCGTCGCCAGATCGGCCGGCTTGATCCACCCTTCAATCGTGAAACCCGGGCCGGCTCCGACATCGAGGCTTGGGGCGGCGGAAATGCTGACATAACCCGTCGCGCCGTCGAACTGAAATGCCTGGCCGACCTCACCCGCCGTAAAACTGATTCCGCCCGTTAACGTGCCATTGTTCGTCCCAAACGAATCATTCGCATTTCCTTCCGCCGCCCACCAGCTAATGAGGCCGGATGGCGGTGGCGTGCAGGGCGGCGCTGGATTTACCGTCAACAGCGCGTTGGAACTGTTGGTCGAACCGGCCTGGTTGGCGATTAGCACGGAGTAAAGATTGCCGGACTGGCCGGACTGGACATTCGTCAACAGCAGAGTGGCGGTGGTGGCGGTGGGTATGTTCGTCTCGTTCACGAACCACTGATAACTCAGCGGCTGGCTCCCGTTGACACCTACACTGAAACTTGCCGTCCTTCCCTGAAATACAGTCTGGCTTTGGGGCTGGCTGACGATCACCGGAGACAAGGCACACTTGCCTCCGCTGCCGGCGTTGTAAATGGCTTGTACCTGAAGGGCGGAAAGTGCCGTATTGTAGAGGCTCATTTCGTCCATCAGACCGCCGAAATAGTAAGAAGATGGCCGGCTTCCCAGGATTAAGTTATAGGTCGTCAGCGGTGTGAAAACTCCAAGGTTTTGCGAGGCCACATTGGTGCCGTTGAGGTATAACGTGGCCGTGCCGCTGGATTTGTCATAGGTCACGGCGACGTGATTGAAACTGCCGGTGGAGAGCAGGCCGCCGGCGCTGGAAATCGTGTGCCAGTTTCCCCCGGTATCGACAAGATTGGCGAACAACGAACCCGGTCCGCCTCCACCGTACACTGCCGGTTCGTTGATGGCAAAACTCGATGCGAAACTTCCGGCGCCGTTGTTCCATTCCACCAGAAACCCGAGCGTGGAAACTTGGTTCGGCTTGATCCACGCTTCAATGGTAAGCCCCTGGTTGGTTCCGACATTCAAACTGGCGGAGGCGGGAATGCTGACATACCCCGTGGCGCCGTCGAAGAGGAAGGCCTGTCCCACCTCGCCATTTGTAAAGTTCACTCCGCCCACCAGCGTTCCATTATTGTTCCCCAGCGAATCATTCGCGTTCCCTTCCGCCGCCCACCAACTCACCAGCCCGGAATTTGGCGGCGTGCAAGTGTTCGGAGCAAGTACCGTCAACACTGCGTTGGAACTGTTGGTTGAACCCGCCAAATTGCTGATCACCACGGAGTAAAGGCTGCCCGACTGGTCCAATGGCACATTGGTCAGCATCAGTGTGGCATTGGTGGCCGTCGCGTTGGTCAACACCGATATGTTCGTCTGGTTCAACTGCCATTGATAACTGAGCGGCTGACTCCCATTGGCGTTCACGCTGAAGCTCGCTGAGTTGCCCGCCACCACCGTTTGGTTCTGGGGCTGGCTTGTAACCACCGGCGGCGCGGAACACTTGCCCGCGGATCCGGCATTGTAAACGGCCTGGATTTGATTGGAAGACAGGGCGGCGTTGTAAAGGCTCATTTCATCCATCACGCCGCCGAAATAGTATAGTGATGGCCGGCTTCCCAAGATTAAATTATAGCTGGTCTGCGGGGTGAAGGTGCCGAGGTTTTGGGAAGCCACAATCGTTCCGTTCAAGTATAAAGTGCCCGTACCACTGGACTTGTCATAGGTCACGGCCAGGTGATTGAAACTGTTGGAGGAGAGAAGATTCGGAGGGGAAGTAATCGTGTGCCAGTTCCCGCTGACATCGAGGAGATTGGCGAAAAACGAACCTGATCCCGTGCCGCCGTAAATCGACGATTCATTTATCGAGAGACTCGATCCGAAACTGCCGGCGCCATTGTTCCATTCCGCCAGAAGCGCGAGCTTGTTTAGATCGGCCGGCTTGATCCACGTTTCAATGGTTAATCCACCATTGGTCCCGACATTCAAACTGGAGGAAGCGGGAATGCTGACATATCCGGTTGCGCCGTCAAACTGGAAGGCCTGGCCCACAACACCGCTCGTGAAGCTCATCCCACCGGTCAAAGTGCCGTTATTTATTCCGAATGAATCATTTGCATTCCCTTCTGCCGCCCACCAACTCACCAGACCTGCCGCCGGCGGATCACAGTTCGGCACATTCACCGTCAGCACCGCGTTGGAGCTGTTCGTCATGCCAAACGCATTGCTTACCACCAAAGTATAGTTGCCGGCTTCGGCCGGCGTTGTGGGGCTGAGCACCAGCGTTGGACCGTTCGCGCCCGCAATGTTTGAAGCGCCCAGTTGCCATTGATAATACAAAGGCTGAATGCCCGTCGCCGCGGCTGAGAACGTGGTCGTCAGCCCGGCAATCACCGTTTCATTTATGGGCTGGCTGGTGATGGTGGGAGGAGAACCTGGCACGGCGCTTTGAAACACCGCCACGTCATCCAGGCCGAAATTCCCATTGTCATTTCGATCGCCAAATTGCAGCACGCTGTTGGTTCCACTCGCGCCAACCAAAACTTGGATGTTGGTCCAGCCGCTCCGCCCGGCATTGGGCTCGTCGAACACCACGCTTCCGTTCCAATCCACCTGAAAGTCATTGACTCCGCCCACGCCTTCATTCTCCATCCAGAACGAGATCAGATACACTTGGCCCGGACTGGTTGCCAGCGTCTGGGACAGGAAACCCGGCGATCCTTCCGACCCCAGTTGCGCGCCATACACGCCCGAATGCACATACAACGAATTGGAGGTGACCAGCATCCCAATCGTATTGCCGGAAACCGTCCAGCCCAGGAAGTTTCCCAGCTCAAACCCGCCGTTCTGAACCGGCAGTTGCCCGGTCTGCAAGGTGAAGGGCACGCTTTGGACCAGACCGCTGGTGAGATTGCTGACCACCACGTCCGCGCTGTAAAGCGCCGGCGGCAGGGTGTCCGCCGAGGCATCGAGGCTCACCATCACATTGGTCGTTGCACCGGGGGCCAGCGTGCCCCCGCCCGACGAGACGTCAAGCCAAGTGGCATTGTTGGACAGCGACCAGCCCAGAGCGGCCAGCCCGGAGTTGCTCAAGGACAAATTCAGCGACGTGACGCTGAACGGCCCGCCCACCGGGCCGGCCGAGTTGAACCCATTCGTCGGAGAAATCACCAGCGGATCATGCACCAGCAGCGAGAAGGGCAGCAGATGCGTGAAATTGCTTGTTACGTTGGTGACCGCCAGGTTGGCGGTGTAAAACCCGGGCGCGAGATTGCTGGACGCGGAATCCAGGCTCACCAGCAGGTTCGTGACCAATCCCGCCGACAGCACGCCGCCGGACGAGGATGTTGACAGCCAACTCACCGGGTTGCCCACGGACCAGGTCAACGTCCCCGCCGAGGTGTTCGTCAGGGTGAAATTTTGCGCGGTAACATTAAACGGCCCGCCCACCGCCCCGCTGGCGGTAAATCCAGTTGTCGGCGAAATGACCAGGCTGTCCGGCGGCACGATGGCGTTGATCAACTGCTGGCCGTTGGGTGTGCCCCAGCCGGTGCACAAATCATAGCCGGCCACGGCGGGGAAATGTGTCGCGCTGCCGTTGTTGCCGGTGGTGATGTCATGAAAGGCCTGCGCATAGACGCCGCTTAAACCAATATTATAAACCACCGGGTTGAGGAAGCCCACCGATGGCAGGCCGTTGCCCGCCGCCTGTTGGTTTACCAAGGACAAAAATCCCGCCCACAACGGCGCCGCGCAACTGGTCCCGCCCACGAAATAGTCGGAACCATCCACCCGCACATAGACGTTGTCCGCCGTCAGCGCCACATCGGGCGTGTTGCGCATGGTTGTGGACCCGTAGTTGGCCGTCATGGTCACCGGCGATTGCCAGCTTGGGATGGGATACTGCGTGCTGACCCCGCCGCCGCTGTATGGGGTCCAGGTCGTTTCCGACACCCTTGCGCCAACGGGGCCGGTGGTGGTCAAGGTCGTCCCGCCCACCTGCGTGATGTAAGGCGTGTCGCCCGGAAAGGAGATCAACCCGGTGTAAGCGCCGGAATCGCCCGAGGCGTTCATGAACGACTGCCCCTGCGCGGCCATCTGTTGAAAAATCCCGTCCGCCACCGCGTCGGCCGCGCCGCCGGGGATAAACCAGGAGCAACTGAGTTGTTTGGCGAGATTGTCATTGGCCATCCGGTTCAAAATGTCATGCCAGTTGCCGAATGGCCCCGCCATATACACAATCACTTTCGACAGTCCCGGCGCCATGGAAATGGACATCTCAATGTCCAGCGACACCTCGACTTCCCCGCCGCTGCCGGTGGGGATGCCGGTGAAGCCGTCCAGCAACACATTGGTCAGGGTCACATTCGGCAGGCCGGCCTCGGTTTCGTAATACGTGATGTCGCCGGTGGTGTAACCGTCAAATTGCAGCAGGCCCACGCTTTGCCCCGCGCCCGTGAGCGTCGTGTCGGGAGCATAGGCCGCACGGAAATCCTTCCCCAGGTAGGTCCCAAATGGCCCCGATCCGGTGGAGCTCCCAAATGGCCCCCCGGCACTGGGCGTCGCGTTGTGTCCGCCGTCCAGCCGTGTGGCGACCAGGCGCGGGCGCGGGCGCGAATAATTATCCAATCCACTGATGCCCGCCAGCGGCACCGCCAGATCCAGCGACGGATCCGCGTCCGGCGCGTAAAAGGTGCGCGGCTCCTCGGGATGCTGATAACTGTTCATCCGGACGTGCAGGGCCTTTTCGATGTCCGCCACCGAACCCTCCACATCCAGCAGGGTGCGGTTGGGATGGCGCGCGGAAATGGTCAATCCATTGGCCCGCGCAAATGCCGCCACGGCCTCGTAGTCTTGCGCGGTGGGGCCAAACTGTTCCGTGAACTGCTCCGGGGTCAGGTAGTGATGGTAATTGGCGCTGGCGGGGTCGTAGATCTGTTGCAGCAGATTGGAAAGGGCTCCGCGATTGCGCAAGGGCAGCCCGATGGCGAAGCTCAAATGTTGTGACGACGGCACCCGCCCAATCGGGGCCAGATTCGCCGCCGCCCGCGGCACCTGGCCATGCAACTGCTGCAATCCCGCGGCCTGCAAGGGGAGGGCCAGCAATGTACATATCAAAACCAACCCGCCCTGGATTTTACGCTGCATAAAAATATTTCTTTTGACGTCTTTTCTTCCTGTTTTGGCGCACAACCATCCCCCTCTCCTTGGGGAATGCCGCTTTTTGAATAAGACGGCATGCTAGCCAGAATCCTTGGGAAAATCAATCACTTTCGCCGGGAGAAAAATGCTGTTTGCAGACACGTTGTGCCCGGCGATCCGGACGGCAGAAGAGGTTTCAATGCTCTAATCGCACCTTCAGTGGAAAACGGTGCTCAAACGAGTCAGTTCTGTTGCGAATGCCACAACATTTCCGACCCGAGAATACAGGTAATCCACGCCAACCGCGATTACGGATGATTCAAACGGTACAGTTGTCCGCCGGGCGTTATTGGCAGGGTGACGCTGACTCTGGTTGCATTAGTGACCGCAGCGGCGGCAACGGGGGTCCACATGGCCGGCCTCGTGTTGGGGCTGCTTTCAAGCATGAATCCCCTCGCGGAAGCCTGCCATGAAATTATCAGGCTGCCGTCGTGGACGGACATCTTCAATACTGGGCGACTGAAAACAACGCTGCTGGTGATGTTGGTCAAAGCCTGCTCCTGCGTGATCTGCATTCCCGAGATCAAGGCCTCGCCACTCACCCCCGGAAGCCCGGTCAGCACCACCGGTTGGCCACCCGCCACTGTCACGCCGCTGAACAAAACGTACTGCTGTCCCACCTGCCAGTTGGTCGAATCCCAGGCCGTGCCGCTCGTCGCCGTGGACTGGGTCCCGTAGTTGTTGGTGCCGCTGCTCAACTGGTAAACCCCGTTCAGTCCTGTCATTCCCCCCTGCACGTTACCGTGCCCGTAAACGTAAATATCATACGTTCCGTCCGGCAGGTTCGTCAGGGTCACGGTGATGTTCCCGCCGTTGAAGGGATACAGGTAGGTGTTGTACATCGCATCCGCCACGCCGTTGTCCCAAGCCCCGGGCGCGTTGGCCAGCGACAGTCCCACTCCCGTCACGCTTCCGTCTGCGTTCGTCAGGTTGTTCAATGCCACGTAATTCAGATAGTTGCCCGATGCTCCATCCCGGCTGCAGCCGTTCCAATAATCGTTGGTAGTCAGTCCGATGGCGGCGAAACCAGTCTTGACCTCGCCCAAATCATAGGGGTTCTTGGCCGAGTAAAATTGCACGTCCAGCAATGCGCCCGAAACGCCCGGATTCACCGTCAGCACCGCGCTGGCACTGTTCGTTGAGCCTGCGCTGTTGCTCACCAGCACCGAGTAGCTGTTACCGGACTGCCCCAATTGCACGTCAGTCAGTGTCAGTGTGGAATTTGTCGCCCCGGCCAATGCGCCGGCGCCAGCGAGCGACCATTGATAGCTCAACGGCGCCGTGCCCGACGCCCCCACCGCAAAGGTCACATTCGCCCCCGCCGTCACCGTCTGGTTCGCGGGTTGATTTGCAATTATGGGCACTCCCGCCGGAACACTGCCCGACGATGCAAGCTGTATTCCCGAGATCAGCGCCTCGCCTCCGGCTCCGGGCAGACACGTCAACACCACCGGCTGCCCGTCCACCACCGTCACGCCGGTGAACAGAACATACTGCTGCCCTGCCTGCCAGTTGGTCGAATCCCAGGCCGTCCCGCTCGTCGCCGTGGACAGCGTCCCGTAATCGACACCCCCGGTGCTCAATTGATAAACTCCGTTCAATCCCGTCATCCCGCCTTGCACGTTCCCGTGCCCGTAAACATAAATATCATACGAACCGGCCGGGAGACTTGTCAGGGTAACGGTGATGTTCCCGCCGTTGAAGGGATACAGGTAAGTGTTATACATCGCGTCCGCCACGCCGTTGTCCCACGCCCCAGGCGCATTGGCGAGCGACAGTCCCACCCCCGTCACGGTCCCATCCGCGTTAATCAAGTTGGTCAATGCCACGTAAGACAGCCAGTCCATGTCCGAAGATCCATCCCGGCTGCAGCCGTTCCAGTAATCATTGGCCGTCTGTCCGATGGCCGCAAATCCCGTTTTGACCGCGCTCAAATCATAGGGGTTCTTGGCCGAGTAAAATTGCACGTCCAGCAAGGTCACCGGCCCGTTGGTGGGCG
>DATMLG010000009.1:0-6053 GCA_035570675.1 Verrucomicrobiia bacterium
TTTGAAGCTGGCCAGACTCGTGCAAGGCACATACGCGCCGCTCGGCCCGGCGGCAGATGGTCCTCGCCACGTCCAGCGCCGCTGCGTGTTCGGTCGCGCCCGGCGTGGCCCAGCCCTTGAAGGCGATTTTCTGCGCCTCGATTTCCACCACCAGCTTGTCCAGCTTCGCGGTCATCTCCGGTTTCATCAGTTGGAAGCCGTCCTTCACATAGCGCGGCAGGTCGTCCACCGCCGTGGCGAGTTCGCCCATCAAAATCACCAGCTCCTGCTGAATCGCGAGCAGATGGTCCGTGACAAATTTCTGTTTACCGGTCGCGCGCGCGAGACCCATCGCCGCGTTCAATTCATCCACGCACCCGTAGGCTTCCACGCGCGGATGGCATTTGGAAACGCGGCGGTTGTACATCAGGCCCGTTGTGCCCTGGTCTCCGGTTTTGGTGGCGATGCTCATGCGGCTTTTTCGCCGTCAGTCCTCTGGCTTCGATTCGCGCGACATCAGGTCCCGCACGCCTTTGGCGAGATTTTTACCCTCGTAAAGCATCCGGTACACCTCGTCAATCACGGGCGTCAGCACCTTTTTCTTTTGCGCCAAAAAATATGCCGAACGCGCCGTCGGATGTCCTTCGACAACTGTGATCATTCCTGCCAGCACCTCGGAAAGTTTCCCGCCCTTGCCCAGTCGCTCCCCAAAACCACGATTGCGGCTCTGCTTGGAAAAGCAAGTGACGGTCAGGTCACCCAGGCCGCTCAGGCCGCTGAAAGTCTCCGGCTGCGCGCTGCAGGCGACGCCCAGGCGCCGGACCTCCGCCATTGCGCGGGTGATCAACGCGGCCTTGGAACTGTCTCCAAAGCCCAGCCCGTCGCAGACCCCGGCGGCGATGGCGATGACATTCTTCAACGCGCCGCCCAACTCGACACCCGTCAGATCAGTGCTGGTATAAACGCGAAACGCCGGCCCGTGAAATAGTTCCTGCACGGCGGTGGCGGCGGTGGGGTCTTCGCTGGCGGCCACGCAGGCGGTGGGAACGCGCCGTGCCACCTCCTGAGCAAAAGTCGGTCCAGACAACGCGGCGGGCGTGGCCCGGGGCGCGGTCTCCGCCAGCACCCCGCACATCGTCAATCCGGTTTCATGCTCTATCCCCTTGGTCACGCTGACGACTATTCCCGCAAAATCCGCCAGTTCCCCGGTCACTTCGCGGAACGCCTTGGAAGGCATCGCGGCAATGACAAACTCGCTTCCGACCACGGCGTTCCGCACATTGGATTCGAATGCCCAGTTGCGTGGCAGTTCGACGCCGGGAAGATAGCGTTCGTTGCGTCCGGTTCGCTGCACTTCTTCCAACCTCGCGGGATTGTGCCCCCAAAGCGTGACCGCATGTCCGGCCTCACCCAGCATTTTCGCCAGCGCCGTTCCCCACGCGCCCGCGCCCAATACGGTGACCTTCATGGCGGCGGCGCTCCGGTGGCGGACGGGGCCTTCTGGCCGATTTTATTTTCAGTTCCGTTCATCAATCGTTCAAGGTTGCCCTTGTGTTTATAAATTGCCAGCAGACCCAATATCCCTGCCAGAATAATCATGCGATGACCGTAGTCTTCATTATGCGTGAAATGATGAATCGCCCAGGTTGCGACCGGCAGCATCACGGCCGCCATGATGGATGCCACGGAAACATAACGCGTCAACAGGCACGCCAGAATCCAGGTGGCCAGGGCGATGGCGACCGTGAGCGGGATCAGCGCCGCCATCGCGCCGGCGGTGGTGGCAATGCCCTTGCCGCCCTTGAATTTAAGCCAGCAGGTGTAATTGTGCCCAAGAATGGCCACCACTCCGGCGACGATTTGCAGATATTCGCGCGTGGGCCGGTCCCAGGGCGAGTTCGGGCTGAACAACCGGTGCGCCAGGTCCGGCACGATGCTGACCGCGAGCCAGCCCTTCATTCCGTCCGCCGCCAGCACCAGGACGCCCGCCGTCTTTCCGAGGGTGCGGAATACATTTGTCGCGCCAATGTTCCCGCTGCCCACTTTGCGCACGTCAACACCCCTGGCCCGGCCCACGAGGTAGCCCGTGGGAATCGAGCCCAGCAAATACGCCGCAACCGCCACCGCCAAACATACGATAATGTCCACGCCGCAACTGTATGTACCAGAGCCGGAAAGTTAAAAGTTAAAAGTTTGCGGGCCGCCCGGCAATCAGGCCCGACGTTGAAGCCGTCGCTTGCGCGCGGGCCACGGCCCGCCAACCGGCCTCTTTTATCATTTCAAACAGACTGTCCGTTTGCAGGCAATTCAAGTGTAAACGTCGCGCCTTTCCCGGCACCATCACTATGCACCGCCAGCGCGCCGCCCAGTTCTTTCGCGGCCAGTGCCCCGCTGTGAAGGCCGAAGCCATGACCGTCCTTCTTCGTGGTGAAGCCGTGGCTGAAAATCCGGTCCAGGTTCTCTGTCGGAATTCCGATTCCATTGTCTTTGACGGAAATCTGCACCCGCCCGTGGCCATTGGTGACGCTCACCACCAGACGTTTGTCGTTCTGGTCGGAGTCATCGCAAGCGTGCTTGGCATTGCGGATCAAGTTTATCAAAATCTGCAATACTTTGTGCTTGTCCGTGCTGATGGCGGGAAGTTCGGGAGGGTATTCACGGACAAGCTGCACGCCATTCTGCGTTAACGAAAGGCTGTTCATGTTCAAGGCATCTTCGACCAGTTCCGTGATTTTGACCATTTCGCTGACGCCCGAGACCCTGGCAAAACTCTGTTGCATGGCAACGATGTCCTTGATGTGCTCGATGTTCTTTTGCAACGTCTTGAGTTCCTGGAGCATGTCGGTTCTTTCGCCTGCAAGAACCTCCGCCAGTTGGGTCAGATAACCGGGGATGGCCTTTCCTTTGGGGTCGCTGGTGATGAATGTGCCCAGGTCTTTTTCGTGCTCGTTTAGCATGGTGGTGACCCTGGACAGGCTGGTTGACTTCGACTGGTTCAGATCCCTTGCCACCAGGTTGCAGGACACATTGACGCTGTTCAGGACGTTTCCCACGTTGTGAAGCACCCCCGTGGCCACTTCTGCCATGCCCGCCTGCCGGGAAGCGTCCACCAATTTGCGGTGCATGGCCTCAAGTTCAACCTCGGATTTTTTGCGTTCGGTGATGTCACGGAACGCCCAGATTCTTCCGTAATGCGTGCCGTCCTTGCCCACCGCCGCATATGAACTCCGGTCGAATTGTCGCCCATCCTTGAATTGGATCTCGTCATGGCTGATCTCGGCGGGATGGGCGTAAAGCTGGCGGACTTTCTCGACAAACTGGACAGGATCCTTGAGCATCTTCATGACAAACTCGATTTGCTTGTCATCGTCCGGGTCGGCGGCGATTTCTTCGGGAATCCCCCACATGTCAGTCAGCCGCTGGTTCTGAAAGACCTTTTTCCCTTGCTCATCCACGAGGAGGATCCCGTCGCTTGAGGATTCCAGCTGTGCCTGAAGAATGGCGGTCTTCCCGTGGAGTTCGTTTTCCGCCCGCTTGCGTTCCGTGATATCCCGGAGACTCCAGACGCGGCCCACGCATCTTTCCCCAATTCGCTGGGGTTTCGAATATCGCTCAACCACCCGCCCGTCCTTGAACTCCAGGACGTCAAAACTATCGGCGTCGGGGGTGTCCGCCATCTCCGCGATCACCCCGAGCGCCGCCGCGGGATGCTTGAGTTGCGGCAAGATCACGGCCTGGATCGCCTTCCTTTCCCGGGAGGCGGCCACTGGCGGCGGAATTTGAAACATTTGGAGAAACTGGGCGTTGGAATTTCGCACCTGCCCGCCGGCGTCCGTCACCAGTATCCCGTCAGTGGTGGATTCCAGGGTGGCGTTGACCAAAGACAGGGAACCGGCCAGTTCACCCGTTCGCTCGTCCAGCCGCGCCAGCGTATCCGACAACTGTGCGTGGCTGCGGCGGGCCGCCAGCAGCACGAACACAACTGCGCCGAAAGCCACCAGGATGTTCGCGGCCCCAAACATGGCGGCGTTCCGCTTGATCAAGCCAAAACTGCCAAAGGTGGCACTCGCTTCCTGCCCCGAAAAATGGTAGCCATAGTCCTTCAATTCATTGGCGGCGGCGGTTACCTGCGCGATTCTCGGGGGAATATCTGAATCCATTGCTTTCATGGCGGCGGCAAAATCCGAGTCCGTCAGATTTCTCACTTTGGCGAATTCAGATTCCAGGTCGGCAAAGGCCGCCTCCAGATTGGAGGCGAGGCGTCGGCCCTCGCCTTGGGGGAAAAGCATCTTGATATTTTGCAGTTCCGCGCGTGTCCTGGCGGTGATGCTTTCCACTGCCCTTGCTTTGCCGGCCTTTTCGTCCTCCCGGGCGAAGAGATACTCATAAGAATTCAGCCGGAAGGTGGCCAGATTTTCCTGCAATAATGCCAGTTCGCTGAGCGTGGGCAGACCATGTTGTTCCAGTGATGCCGCGGTCTGCATCCCGGTGTTGCACACCCGCCAAAGCATGACCATCTGCACGATGGCGAAGGCGAAAATCAGGAATACGACCACCAGAATGTTGCGGAACGTCCTCCAAACCGGACGGAGGGTCTGTTCGTGGGCCAATGCGCCGGCCACGGCTCTGGTTTTACCGAGTTGCATGTTTATTCTTTCCCGGCGTCGGCCGGTTGTGCAGCGCCGTCCCGGTGGTTCCCTGCCGCCGTGGCTTGATCTCCCGGAGCCGGCCCTGCTGAATGGTGGCGTAATGCGGTTTGTTCATGGTCGAAATATCTTTTGAAAGTTCATTGAAGTTACTTCGTTTCAAGTTTCTTGACGCCCCTCAATTCGGCGTTGGCTGGCACGAGCGCGATGGCGCCCTTGGTCGAGGCGACCAATGCCACCAGCGCCGCCGCATCGTCGGCTTTCCTGGGCAGCCGGCCGCGACCGGAAAATACAAGGCGCTGCCAGAAGGTCTTGAATGAACTGGTGTCCATGCCGCAGACCTGTTGCAACGCGGCATCGGTCTGGTCCGGCAGCACGACGATGACAATGGCCTGGCCGCCTTCCCAGTATTTGGTTTTGCCGGTGTAAATGTCCTTGAGCGTGTTCGCCGTAAGACTGTCCGTGGCGACACTGGAGTTGGCAATCACCACCACGCCGTCCAGGGCGCGGGCGCGACCGGCTCCGAGGCACAGGAGCGCCACCAGATATCCGAGTGCGATCAATCTTGATTTCACGATTGGGTTCCCGCCGGGGTTAGAAGCTGAATGTGGTCTTCACAACCAGCATGAACCAAGGGTTGTTGTTCTGGACGGGGTTGGACGCGTCGTCATCCAGCAAACCGGTGCCGTGAAGGTAATGACCTTCAATTTTCAGAGTCCACCAATCCTTCGGGTCAAAACGCAGGGCAAGGGCGGCGTCTTTCTGGAATTGCAAGGAATCTTCGCGCTGGCTCACATCATTGTAGTATTCGCCGTAATAAGCGCCAGTTTCGAACCACTTGTTGAAGCGATACGCTGCGCTGGCATACCAGGCATCACCCCGGAGCGAAATGCCGGGATTCGGATACTGGATGTCCGTCCCGTATTCCGCCTGAAATGTCCACGATTTCCAGAGATATTCCGCCGAGCCTTGGAAAAGCGGAATGGAGGCTTTTGTCGTGGAATGGAATATGCCGAAAGCAGTCGTATGGAAGGCGCTGTCAAAAATATAGCCGCCCGCCGCGCCGAAGCGCAATCCATTGACCGGCGTGTTCCACCACAACTGCATCCCGGCCATCTCAAATGGATCAATTGAGTCCAGTTGGACGAACGGCGGAAGATCAGACCTCGTTCTATTCGCCGCTCCGCCATCCAGGGAGGGGTTGACCCTGCCCCCATAAACTTCGTAGGAAAGATCCCCCGCCTTGTTCAAGGGGATGTCGCCGAACAACTCACCACCATCGAGCGTGAGGTAAAAATCGCGAAAGCGCGCATCATAAACCCCCTGCGGCAGCAAGGCGAATGTGCGCGCCACATCCACGTCCTGTATATCATTGTAAATCCCTTGCGGGCGGCGGATGCGTCCGGCCCGTATCCCGATGTAATCGTT
>DATMLG010000010.1:0-3342 GCA_035570675.1 Verrucomicrobiia bacterium
CCAACCTGCCGCCAAAGGAGATTGGTAAAATCAACAGTGGCGGAATATTCGGCGGAAGCCTCTGGAATTGATGGTTTCAACTTAACCGGCAAAGCAAACAAAAACTCCTCAAGTCGAATCCAAATCACCCTAAAAAAATCAGACCCTACTCCCGTAAATGTTAATAAACCATACGCCATAACCGGAGGTCAGTGGTGGGTAAATCGCAGGAAGATGCCCCATCCGGTCGTTCGCGACATTTCTGCTCATACAGGGTGGCGGGGGGAGTCGAGCCGCCGTTTTTTCCTCCAGGCAATCATGGTGTCCGCCTTCTTATTTTCCGTGACCAGCGGGCCGGCGCAAAGCACGCCGCCGGCGCCGGGCACCCCGCGCATCAACGGCGCGGATGTCTTTGGCGTGCGGCCCGGTTCGCCATTCTTTTTCACGATCCCGGCAACGGGCGAACGGCCGATGAAATTTTCCGCGAAGCACCTTCCCCGTGGCCTGAAACTGGATGCCGAGACCGGCCGCATCACCGGGACCTTGAAATCCAAGGGTGAGTTCACGGTCACCCTCCGCGCCAAAAACATCTTCGGCAGGGCGGAGAAGGAATTCCGCATCGTGTGTGGCGACCAGATCGCGCTGACGCCGCCGATGGGCTGGAACAGTTGGAATTGTTTTGGCCATGCCGTTTCCGCGGACCGGGTGAAGCGCGCGGCGGATGCGATGGTCAAGAGCGGCCTGATCAACCACGGCTGGACGTACATCAACATTGACGACGACTGGCAAAACAACCACAACTCGCAGAACCCGGCCTCGCAGGGGGCGTTTCGTGACGCCAAAGGGTTCGTGGTGCCGAACTCCCGTTTTCCGGACATGAAAGGGCTGGCGGATTATGTGCATAGCCGGGGGTTGAAGATTGGTTTGTATTCCTCGCCCGGCCCGTGGACGTGCGGGGGTTGCACCGGCAGTTTTCAGCACGAGGAGCAGGACGCACAGACGTATGCGAAGTGGGGCTTTGATTACCTGAAGTACGACTGGTGCAGTTACAGCGGCGTCGCCGACGGCTCGCAGAAGACGGACACGAACATTCCTACGTGGCCGGGAGGCAAGGGCAAGAACGACATGGAAGTCGCGATTTATCCGTACCGCCTCATGGGCAAGTTTTTGCGGGAACAAAACCGAGATATCGTTTTCAGCCTTTGCCAGTACGGCATGTCAAATGTGTGGAACTGGGGCGGTTCGGTGGCCGGCAACAGCTGGCGGACGACCGGAGACATCACCGACACGTGGCGCAGCATGAGCGCCATCGGCTTTAACCAGGATCAGGCCGCGCCGCTGGCCAGGCCGGGCAACTGGAATGACCCGGACATGCTGGTCGTGGGCCAGGTTGGCTGGGGCAATGTCCATCCGACGCGCCTGTCCGCCGATGAACAGTACACACACATCAGCCTGTGGTGCCTGTTGTCCGCGCCGCTGCTGATCGGCTGTGACATGCAGAAGCTGGATGACTTTACGCTGGGCCTGTTGAGCAATGACGAGGTGCTGGCGATCGACCAGGACGTGCTGGGCAAGGAGGCGATGTGCGCCATCAAGCACGGCGACGTGCGGATCTACAAAAAGGACCTGGCCGACGGCGGAACGGCCATCGGCTTCTTCAATCTGGGGGCGACGGCGGCGGAAGTGCAGTTCAAAGAATTCATGCAACTCGGACTGGCGGGCAAGCAGCACGTCCGCGATGTATGGCGGCAAAAAAATCTTTTGAATGTGGATACAACGAACGAGTTGCTGCCATTGGAAATTCCCGCGCACGGGGTGTTGCTATATAAATTTACGCCGGCGAAGTAAGCGGAGGCGTGGTGTTGCTGGTAGTTCTGGTTTACATTGCCGATTTATTCCAAGCGATGGTGTATGCGCGAGTCTTGATGCGAGATGATTCACCAGGGCGGAAACCGTTCGCCAAATCCCGGTCATATTATTTGCCGGGGGATTATTCGCAAAGCGGGCATTGATGAATTGTAAGTTTCCGCCATTTTCCCGACCGCCTTCGCCCGACGAGATGGCCGGCATTTGCCTCGTAAATATCTGCTTCCATGTCGCAAATCGGATCGGGCAAAAATCACCTATTTAGGTGATGGGATGATGGTTTAGGCTCACCTATTGTAGTAGAAACCAATGCGACCACGAATTATCACGCACGCTCTAAATCTGTCGCTGAATAAGATGTTTAAAATCAGCTCCGGCGGAATTTCCGGCAGGTGCCCCTGGAACTGATGATTTCAACCAATCCGGCAAAGCCAACCCAAAGCGTTCGAGCTAAATTCAAACCAACCTAAAACATCGGAACCCACCCTCTATAAAAATGAATAAACCACCCTTCAGTCACCGCACATCTTTGTTATGGATGCGGCAACATCCAAAAAACTCACCCGTTGCGTTCATTTACCGCTGGCTGGCGATGGTTGCGCTGGGTTTTTTCGCCACCAGCGCTTCCGCGCAGGTTTTAACGTGGGATCCCAGCAGCAATGGGGGCAATCCGCCGGCATCTGGGAATTGGGACACCGCCACGGCCGATTGGTATAACGGCTCTGCGGACATGATCTGGTCACAGACGAGCAGCACCGTGCCTACCACCGGCGCCATCTTTGGCGGTGTGGACGGAACTTATGCCATCAACGTCGCCACGCAAGTTGCCGCCACCAATATCATGATCAATAACAGCGGCTACACCTTCTCCGGCTCCGGGATCTTTTTGGAAAACTCGGCCAGCACCCCCGGCATTAACGTCGCTGCCGGCAAGACGGCCACCTTGGCCTGTCCGATCGCCAGCGGTAATAACGCGAATTACTTTCTGGTCGGGGCTGGCTCCGTTCTGAATATTGAGAACACCATGACTTCGGTTCAGCCACACTTCTTGGGCGCCGGCACCGTCAATCTAAGTTCTTCAATCAGCCCAAATGTTGTTTATGTGGATTGCGGCAACCTCAACTTCACTTCCGGGACTTGGGTGCAAGGCACCGGCGGCGTCCTGTATTTGGGTTACAGCACTGCCTATGGTGGCACCACTTCTACCACCGGGGCTTTGACGGTCAATGGCGGAACGATAAATGACACGGGCAATAAAATCGTCGTGTGTCGTGGGGGCGGGACTGGAACCCTCACTTTAAGTAGTGGCGCCATCAATGTTTGGACTGCGGGCATTGGAACTGTAAGCCCCAACGCCATCATTTCAATACCAAATAATGACAACAATGCCAACCATGCGAGCCTTGTCGTGAATGGCGGGGTGCTTACTATGGGTAATTCCAGTTACGCCGCTGCGATTGAACTGATGCCGGGTGGTTCGGCGGCGGCTTCACAGGC
>DATMLG010000011.1:0-5674 GCA_035570675.1 Verrucomicrobiia bacterium
GGGAGAAATCAACTGTTGGACATAATCGGCAATTACCTCATGGGCATGGGCAGTGGGATCATCGTAATCCCAAAAGACAAAACTGGCACCGGGACCATTTGGGGCGGTGAAACCATCATCAATGGCATCTATGCTCTGGCCACCAGAAAGGACGTTGGTCAATCCATAACTGGCGGCGTTGGTCAAAATTTTGTCCAGCAAAGTAAACACATCCGGAACGTAAATCTTCAGACCCGTGTTCGTGGCGGCCAGGTTGCCCAAAGCGGATGTAAAAGCCGCATTGAAATTAGCAATTCGCGCGCGAATGAAGCTCCTGGTGGCGGGGGCAGTTTGGTTGAACAGCGGTATTTCCGTGATGTCCACGGCATTTGGCATGATGAGGGTGCGAACGCCTTTATTGTAGAGAACTTGGACGGCGGTCAACTGATTGGTGAGGGACTGGTTGAGGGCATTGGTCCAGAGGGAAAGACTCGTCAATGGATTAATATTCTCCATGTCATACACCAAATCAGCGTCGCAGACCCAGACGATGAACAGCGCGTTGCTTGCATTGGTCGGTGCGTTGAAGCTGGTGACAGCGCTTACCAGATTGGCGCTGTATTGTCCGAAATAGGACATGTTGTTACTCGTGATGTACGGCAATCCCTGGCGTTGCGCCAAAACTTGGATCCAAACCCGGCCATTGCAAAAACTGTTGCTGTAGTAGAGGGAGCCTCCGCTGGTATTATTTGTCGTGGTGCAAACGCCGTCGCCGAAGGCGTAGAGGCCCGTGAAAGCGGCGGGAGCTGAAAACGCCGCTGACGCGAACAGCAAGAAAAGCACTGTCCATCGAACCAAGGCTTTCACCCGGCCAGATTGTCGCACATCGGAAAAAAGTAAAGACTGAACCAACGGCGCATCGCGTATGGGGTGCAGACCGATTTTGTCACATCTTCGTCATAACAAATGACTTGACGGGTTTACATAAACCGTTCTCCTATAGTGCATAAGTCCACGTTAAAAAGTTCGGTCATCGGATTTGGGATTGATGGCGGTTGTGGGCGCCAATAAGCTGGCACCGGTCAGATATGGCCGGTCCGGCGCGGTCGGCGGAATAAGTCAGTGGTTTGATGAACTGTTCCACTTTATGCCGATGGATGTTTCAGCTTTGACAACGGAAGGCCGGAGCGACTGGGATTTTACCAACGTTCTGCGCGATTGCCTGAACGGCGCGGTCCTCGCGGTTGATGAACACGGGAAAGTGACCGGGCTCAATCCGAGGGCGGAAGCGCTTTTGGGCCTGAAAGCGGGACGCCTCCAGGGCAAATCCATGGAGGAATTGCCGGCGCCGGTTGTCAAATTGATCGAGGAAACGCTGTCTTCGGGCAAGCCCGTGGCGAACCGGGAATTCACGCTGTCCGGCGGCGCCCACGGCCAACTGACGCTTCGTGCCAGCGCGACACCCATCGGATCCAAAGCCGGAAAAACCTCCGGTATTGTGGTCGTCCTCAACGATATTTCGACCGCCGGCAAATGGGAGGGCAACATGCGCCGGCTGGACCGGTTGCACAGCGTCGGCACCCTTTCGGCAAGCATGGCGCACGAGGTGAAAAACGCGTTCGTGGCCGTGAGGACGTTCGTGGATCTGTTGCTCGAGCAAAACAAGAACGCGGATTTGGCGGAGATAGTGCGGTTGGAAATGAGCCGGATCGACACCATTCTGGGCCAGATGCGGCGGTTCGCCGGGCCCGTCCAGCCAAATTTCTCGGAAGTGCGGCTCAATTTTCTGATGGACAAGTCGCTGACGCTGGTCCAGCACCTGTTGGAGGAGAAAAAAATCAAGGTCACGCGGTCGCTGGCCGCCGCGCAAGATTTGTTGCAGGGCGATCCGGATCAACTGGAGCAGGCGTTCATCAATCTGCTTTTCAACGCGCTGGACGCGATGAAGCCGCACGGAAAACTGGCGGTCTCCACCGAGATGCTCGCGGCGGGCACGAAGATCAGCGGGTTTTCACCGCAGAAGAACCGGCCCCTGCTGCGGGTGGCCATCCACGACAACGGCGCGGGCATCCCGCCGGAAAACATGGACCGGTTGTTCGAGCCGTTTTTCACCACCAAGACTGACGGCACCGGCCTGGGCCTGGCCATCACCCGGCGCATCATCCAGGAACATCACGGGGCCATCACGGTGCAAAGCGAATTGCACAAGGGCACGACTTTTAACCTTTTCCTGCCGACAACGGGGACGGGAGCCTGAACGGAAACCCCTATGATTGCCTTCTTTTCGCTGGAAACATATCTACATATCAAGATGCATTGATTTTTTCACTTGCATCTACGCCGGAACGGGTTATGTTCATGACCTATGACTGAGGCTCCGTCTCATCCGGCCAACCGGGCCGAACATCTTGAACGCCTTTTGCGCGAGCGCATTGTCATCCTTGACGGCGCGATGGGCACGATGATCCAGACCTACAATCTGGACGAGGCGGCGTTTCGCGGGGAGAAGTTCAAGGACTCGCCCAAGGATCTCAAGGGCAACAATGACGTGCTGAACGTCACCTGTCCGCAGGTCGTGGAGGAGATCCACCGGCAATACTTGGAGGCCGGCGCGGACATCATCGAGACGAACACGTTCAACTCGCAGGCAATTTCCCTCGCAGATTACAGGCTGGAGGCGCACGGCTATGAATTGTCCCGGGCGGGCGCGGAATGCGCGCGCCGCGCCGCGGACCAGGTGATGGCGGCACAATCCGGCCGCGTGTGTTTCGTGGCGGGCGCAATCGGGCCGACCACCCGCACTTCTTCCATCTCGACGGATGTCAACAATTCTGCCGCGCGGGGCACCACGTACGACGAACTGGTGGCCGCCTATTACGACCAGGCGAAGGGCCTGCTCGATGGCGGCGTGGACGTCCTGCTGGTGGAGACGATTTTTGACACGTTGAATTCGAAGGCCGCGTTTTTTGCGATCGCCAAATTGTTTGAAGACCGCGGAATTGAAGCCATGCCATTCAACGCGGACGGGGATGGACCAGGGAGTAAAAGCGACAAGCCGAAAATTCCGATTCTCGCGTCGGTCACGTTTATTCAAAAGGGCAGCAACCGCGGCGTGACGGGGCAGACGGTGGAAGGGTTCTGGAATTCGATTTCGCACGTGCCGCTGTTGAGCGTGGGGATGAACTGCGCGCTGGGCCCGCAGGAAATGAGGCCGTTGATCGAGGAACTGGCGCAGATTGCACCGATTTACGTGAGCTGCTATCCAAACGCGGGCCTGCCCAATCCGCTGTTGCCGACGGGTTTTCCCGAAACACCGGAGACGCTCGCGCCGCAGTTGCAGGAATGGGCCAAGAACGGGTGGCTGAATATCGTGGGCGGTTGTTGCGGCACCACACCGCCGCACATCAAAAAAATCGCCGAGGCCGTGCGCGGCCTGCCGCCGCGCGTGCCGCCGAAGGTTGAACCCTTCACCCGATTGAGCGGCTTGGAGGCGTTGACCATCCGGCCGGACACGAATTTTGTGAACATCGGCGAGCGCACGAACGTGACCGGGTCGCCCAAGTTTTCCAAGCTCATCCTGGGCGGACAATACGAGGAGGCAATCGCCATCGCCAAGCAGCAGGTGGAAAACGGCGCGCAGATCATCGACGTCAACATGGACGAAGGAATGCTCGATTCCGAGAAGGCGATGACGCATTTTCTGAATTTGATCGCGTCGGAGCCGGACATTGCGCGCGTGCCGGTGATGGTGGACAGCTCGAAATGGTCGGTGCTCGAGGCCGGGCTGAAGTGCGTTCAGGGCAAGGGTGTGGTCAATTCCATCAGCCTCAAGGAAGGCGAAGCCAAGTTCGTGGAACAGGCGCGGTTGGTGAAACGCTACGGCGCGGCGGTGGTGGTGATGGCGTTCGACGAGACCGGCCAGGCGGACACGGCGGACCGGAAGGTTGAAATCTGCACGCGCTCGTACAAAATCCTGACGGAAAAGGTGGGCCTGCCGCCGCAGGACATCATTTTTGATCCGAACATTCTGACCGTCGCCACCGGGATGGACGAACACAACAATTACGCGGTCAACTTCATCGAAGCGACGCGGCGCATCAAGGCCACGCTGCCGCATTGCAAGGTCAGCGGCGGCGTGAGCAACATTTCGTTCTCGTTCCGCGGCAACAACACCGTCCGCGAGGCGATGCATTCCGCGTTTCTTTATCACGCCATCAAGGCCGGGATGGACATGGGGATTGTCAACGCGGGCATGCTCGAGGTGTACGAGGAAATCCCGAAGGAGCTTCTCGAGCTGGTCGAGGATGTCCTGCTCAACCGCCGTCCCGACGCGACGGAGCGGCTCATCAAATTTGCCGACTCGGTCAAGCAGAAGGGCAAGGCCGAGGTCGTGGAGGACGAATGGCGCAAGGGCACCGTCGAGGAACGCCTCGGTCACGCGCTGGTGCGGGGAATCGTGGACTTCATTGACGTCGACACGGAGGAGGCGCGCCAGAAATACGACAAACCGTTGTCGGTCATCGAAGGTCCGTTGATGGCCGGGATGAACATCGTGGGCGATTTGTTCGGGTCCGGCAAAATGTTCCTGCCGCAGGTGGTCAAAAGCGCGCGCGTGATGAAGAAGGCCGTGGCCTATCTGCTCCCATACATGGAGGAGGAGAAACGCAAGTCCGGCGGCGGGCGGGCGCAGGGAAAAGTCCTGATGGCCACCGTCAAGGGCGATGTGCATGACATCGGCAAGAACATTGTCGGCGTCGTGTTGGGCTGCAACAACTACGAGGTCATTGATCTCGGAGTGATGGTGCCTTGCGAAAAAATTCTGACCACGGCGCGCGAACTGAATGTGGACGTCATCGGCCTGAGCGGCTTGATCACGCCGTCGCTGGATGAAATGTCGCATGTCGCGAAGGAGATGCAGCGCCAGGGCTTCACCGTGCCGTTGCTTATCGGCGGCGCGACCACCAGCCGCGCGCATACATCGGTCAAGATTGCGCCGGGTTACAAGCAGACCGTCGTGCACGTGCTGGACGCCTCGCGCGCGGTCGGCGTGGTGGGCAGCTTGCTCAACCCGGAACTCAAACCGGCGTTCGTCGATAAGAATGCCGCCGAGCATGAGCGTTTGCGCCGGGAACATGCCGCGCAGAAGGACCACAAGCCGCTGCTGCCTATCGCCAAGGCGCGCGAACGACGCACACCGGTTGACTGGGCAATATCCGACGTGCCAACGCCGGCATTTACGGGCGCGCGCGTACTGGAGAATTTTCTGCTGGAGGAGCTCGTGCCATTCATTGACTGGTCGCCATTTTTCCACACCTGGGAATTGCGCGGTCGTTACCCGGCGATTCTGGATGATCCCAAGGCGAAGGAACTGTTCGACGACGCGCAGGCATTGTTGAAGCGAATCGTCGCCGAGAAACTGTTCACCGCGCGCGCGGTTTATGGGTTCTTCCCGGCGAACAGCGTGGGCGACGACATCGAACTTTACACGGACGAATCGCGCAAGCAGGTGCTGACGACATTTCACACATTGCGGCAGCAGATGGACAAGCCGGCAGGACAGTTCAACCACGCATTGTCGGATTTCATCGCGCCCAAGACGTCGGGTCGCGCGGATTATCTCGGGGCGTTCGCGGTGACCACGGGCCACGGCACGGACGAGCTGGCGAAGAAATTTGAGGCGGACCACGACGATTAC
>DATMLG010000012.1:0-4398 GCA_035570675.1 Verrucomicrobiia bacterium
CTGAAACCGCGCAAAAAATCCCGGCTCACACTCCAGCTTCAGATGCGGCACCTTCACCGCCACGGCCTGCCCCGGATTCTGCGAATCGTCCGCCTTGTAAATCGTCGCCATGCCGCTACGGCTTAGCGCCTTCGTCAGCCGGAATCGCCCGTCCAGCACGAACCCCGGCTTCAACTCCCGCGCATACGACTCTTCCACCGGCTCATGATGCTCCGGCAGATTTTGGCAGCAACTCACATCCGCCAGCGGACAATCCGCAGTTTTTTCCATGCAATCATCATCGCCAACGTTCGTCTATCTGAATAATCAAAAGTCACCCCCAACCCGTAAATATTCCATAAACGCCCGGTTCGCGCCAAAACCGTCATCGCGATTAGGTAATTATGTCAAAGAACACCTGGCCCGCACAAATGACGTGCCAGTTTCCAATTGAACTTCCTCCTTGCCGCGAACTGCCTCGGCTATTTAACCGTGTTCACCAGCGGCGCCAGTCCCTGAATCCGCACCTCCAGCCGGTCGCCCGATTCTATCGCGCCCACGCCGCTCGGCGTTCCCGTGCAAATGACATCACCCGGCAGCAACGTCAGGTTCGTCGAAATAAAACTCACCAGATGATAGCAATTAAAAATCAACTGGCTCGTGTTCGAGTTTTGCCGCAACTGCCCGTTCTGGAACAATTGAATCGTCAAATCATGCGGGTCAATCTTCGTCTCCACGTACGGCCCCAGCGGCGTGAACGTGTCAAACGACTTCGCCCGCGCCCACTGGCTTTCCGCACCCTGGATCGTCCGGTCGCTGATGTCCTGCGACGCCGTGTAGCCGTAGATGTATCGCGCCGCCGCTGCCGGCGTCACGTTCCGCACCCGCCGCCCGATCACAATCGCCAGCTCCGCCTCAAAATCCGTGCGATGATTCGGAAACGGGATTTCAATCTTCGCCCCGTCCGGGATCAGCGACGTCGTCGCCTTGAACCAGATCAACGGCTCCTTCGGCAGCGCCTTTCCCGTCTCCCGCGCGTGATCCGCGTAATTCAGCCCCACGCAGATGATCTTCGACGGCGCCACCGGCGTCAACGTCCGCAGCCCCTTGAACTTCGTCGGCTTCTTGTCAAACGACGGCGAGCCAAACACGTCCCCGCGCAGACGAAACAACTCGCCGTCCACGACTTTGGCGTAAAAAATGTCCTCGCCCTTCTGAAACCGCCCAATGGCTGCCATAAATTGGCCCATTTGATAACAAACCATCTGCCCACCCCGCAAGCTCAAACTCCGAATTCCGCACTCCGAATTCCGCACTGAAATGCGGGAAACCAACCATTTGCGCAGAATTATCCGGCGTCTGGGGGTAGCACCCGCGTCTCGCGGGTTCGGGTGGGCGTCTCGCCCAACCATGTCTTGCCCCATCACCACATTCTGGAATGCGACACAATCCGACTTTTTCCGACGTTTGCCGTCCGGCGCCCCATTGGCAGCAATTCGCGCAACCCGCCCCGTCTTCATAATGGGTGCAGGCTCCGCCTGCTTCGGGTATTTCGCGGTTAAACTCCTCAATTCAGATGCGGGAAATCAATCACTTACGTTGGCGTAGGTGGCGCGGGCGACCCGCCCGCAGCCTTCGGCGACTCGCCGAAGGCATCTTTTCGTCGCCCATTTTCCGAAAGCGACATAATCCGACACAATCCGATTTTTTCCGACGTTCGACGTCCGGCGCCCCATTGGAGGTAATTCGTGCAACCCGCCCCGATGGGCTTGCGTCGGGGTTCGCGTCTCCCTGCCCTTCGTTTGTCAAAGAACTGCCCGTAAAAATTACTAAGCGCCGCTATCGTGTTTCATTGTGTTTTACTTGTCGCGCCGGCTTGCCCCGCCGTAGCTTCCGCGGAGGCGGGAGCCCGGCGGAGGCGGATCGTGCCCGAAGCGCCGCCATCCGCCGCTTTTGCACTCCGATTTTTCCCGATGCCCCGCACGCCTTCGCGCCCTTCGCGAGAAATTTTTACCCGTATTGGGTGTAACCGACGAGAAATCAAACCCTTGTGGCTGAGAAATGGGTCGAAAAGCGTCAAAAATGGTCCTAACCGGCGAGAAATCATATGCTTGCACCGACCCGTTCGCATTTCTTCCGATGGTAGGGACGGCGCGCTGCGCCGTCCGCCGCTCGTTTGGAGTTCACGCTTCAGCGTGTCCTCTTTACTCCACCTCGCGCCTCGCACCCCAAGCCTCGGGCCGCTGATACATAGCATTTCGCAATTCATCATTTTTAATTGGCCTTTCTCCTCCTCTTTCCGTCACCGCTCACTGCTCACGGCTCACTTTCCCTACCGCCAACGCCCGCACCTTCCGCCATCCACCGCCAGTTGTCAAATTTCAAAACTAAAAAAGTCAAAAGGGAATCGCAGTGGAAAAAACAATGACGGAATCTGGAATCCAGTCAAAACCAAACTCCAATAAACGCAATCGCGGATATCCTCTCCTGGGGTAGAGGATAAAGGTGAGGGCGAGCGTGGCCCCATTCTCCACGCTTCGCCGCTCTCAAATCAATGTCCCCTTGGCGCTAATGGCGAATTGACGCCACGCCAGTTCTGGCGCATGCTCGTTCCCGCCATAATGCAAAGGGCTGAACCTGTATGAACCGCAAACTCTGGACAAGGTGGTTCGCAAAGAGGGTGACGCCTGTCTACCGTTGCCCCAATTGTAAGGAACCTAAGTGCGTGTTGTACAATGATGGTGTTGTTACAGAGTTGGAGAATATTCTGTTGGTCGCCTCGAAACGGCGTTGCCGTCAGCCCCAAAAGAAATGCGGGATTTAGTTTATCAAGAACGCGACGGTACGATTTCGCCGCAGCGTGATGGAATTCATCAATGACCAAATAATCAAACTGGCCCGTGGACAACTTATTTATATGGCGGGCAAGTAGCGCAATGGTCGAAAGGTTCACACGGTTGAGCCGGTCCAGCGAAAATGAGCCCTCCAAGCGGACAACGCTTTTGAATCCGAATTTCGCTTCAAATTCCGATTGCGCCACGTCTAATATCTCGTGCGTGTGAGCAATGTAGAGCACACAATTTGCGTTCACAGCAAGAGCATCTTCGGCAGCAATTCGCGTTTTGCCGCTTCCGGGTGGCAGTACGACCAGACCCGATTTTTGTGCTGATGAGTGCGCAAGCAAGAGTTCGTCGAGCGCCTCCTTTTGAAGCAAATTAAGAATGCGCTTCGTCGGCGAATATCCGCAGGTACAGCGGCCCCTAACAATCCGATTTGCGTCTCGAGGGCAAAGGAAACCGTATGCAACAAAGAGCCGAACAAGGTCCTCTGCATTAAAAATGGAATAATAGCAACCAATCTCCTCGCAAGTGGTGCAAAATTGCTCCTTGGCAGCATCAAGAATGGTCCCGGGAGCTGCAAAAATGGCGAAATTTAGTGTGCCAATGTTCTTAAGCCGGTATATTTGGTGAGCAACATCGGCAGGCTTAATCGTCGGGAATGATTTCCCTTTTAATATGAACGCAGCCATTCCCGGAAGACCGCCTTTTGAGACTTGATGGGTAAAGATGTCGACAATTTCCGCTGGGCCATGAGGGGTTTGTGCCTCGTCAGCAAGAATGGCCCGTAGCCAAGGCTCAAGCTCTTCCCGTTCATCCAGTTTTTTCACGGCTTTGATGAGAATCGGAAGAGTGTCCGGAAGTATATCCGCGATTGGAAAATCTTTAACGGCTTTGAAATTATCAAAGGCCTCGATTGGGATAAGCAGGCTCATCGCTTTGTGTGTGGATGCTGAGACGGACGAAAAGCTTCACTATGATAGCGTGTTTTCGTCAGTCGAGTGTGTGCTGAGAACTCTGTAGCGTCAATTCTGCATTCCGCAATTTGTACCACCCCGCTAACGAAGTCGGTGCCCACCGGCCGGTTGACTCCCACGCCCTTTTGAACGAATATAGCCTCGCGAATGAACACTCTGCATGAAAAGGCCCTTCCTCGGGTCTCCGCTCCCTTCGTTCGCTTCTGTAAAATCGTCCCCCTCCTTTTGGCCATGCTCTGCCTCCCCGGCTTTGCCCACGCCGACACCCTCGTCTGGCACAAAAATCAGGACCGCGTGGACGCCGACATCAAAACTTGGGATGTCCGCGAACTCCTCGAACACGTCGCCGCCGCCACCGGCTGGCACATCTATCTCGACCCCGGCGCCATCCGTCCCGTTTCCGCCAAGTTCCAAGCCCTCCCCTCCAACGACGCCCTCCACGCCCTGCTCGGCGACCTCAATTACCTCATCATTCCGCAGGCGAACGGCCCCTCGCAACTTTACGTCTTCCGCACCTCCCGCGGCCAGGCCACGCGCCTCATTGTTGCGCCCAGGAAAACCGCGCAACCCATCCCCAACGAACTCATCGTCACCTTGAAACCCGG
>DATMLG010000013.1:0-13091 GCA_035570675.1 Verrucomicrobiia bacterium
ACCAACGGGCCAATCTACGAGCCCCGGCGCTTTGCCGGCGTGCCGCTCTCCCCGGCGACTGCAAGCCTGCTGGCGCATGGCTACTCGGCCACCAACATGATGCGGTTGAATCGGTCCCTGCTCTTTGATGCCTATTCCCGCGACATAGCAAAACTCCACTCCCGCGACGAAGATTTCATGGAATACTCCACCATTGATCAGGGAGTCGTTGCCGCGCCGGAAACCGAGCCATTCATTTTGCGCCTGATCATCCTGCTGTTGATGACTGCCTCGTGTTACGGTGTCCAACTGCTTTCCTTCCGGCAACGGATGTCCGAGGAGGAAGTCCGGAAATCTGCCGCCCGCAATGACGAGCTCCGGGCGGCAGGCCGGCTGGCGGCCGAAATAGCCCATCAATTGAAAAACCCCCTCGGCATCATCAACAATGCGGCTTTCAGCCTGCACCGCGGCTTGAAGGAGGGCAGAAACGACTTCAACCTGCAGATCGGGATTATCCGGGAGGAAATTGAACGTTCCGACCGCATCATCACCCAGTTGATGGGTTATGCCCAGTTAAGCGAAGGCCGGGTGGAGAAGCTCGACCTGTGTGAGGATTTGGACCGCGCCATCGCCGAAGTCTTCCCGCCGGGAACCACGTATGACATTCAAATCCATCGGCATTATAGCGTGAATCTTCCGGGATTGTTGATGCAGCGAAATCACTTCTCCGTCGTGCTGGTCAACGTGCTGCAAAATGCCCGGGAAGCCCTCAACGGACGCGGGAACATCCATGTCCACGCCCGATCCCCGTCTGATGGACTGGTGGAGGTGATGATCGTGGATGACGGGCCCGGCATCGCTGCCGACAAGCTGGACAAGGTGTTCGAGGCTTATTTCACCACCAAGGAAAAAGGCACGGGCCTGGGGCTGGCCATCGTGAAACATAATGTGGAGCTCTACGGAGGGGATGTGTGGGTTGAATCTGAGCTTGGAAAGGGCGCCCGTTTTATGATAGCATTCCCGGCGAAGACTTTGATCAAAACGGCCTGATGAAAACCTCCCTGCCACCAGTGCTGATCGTGGACGACGAAAAGAACATGCGTCTTTCGTTGAAAACGGTCCTGAGCGACGAAGGCTATGGCGTTCGCGCGGCGGAATCCGCCGAGGAGGCCCTGGACCTGCTCAGCGAGGAGGATTTCTTCATGGTCATCACCGACGCCCGCCTCGGGGCCGGGATGAGCGGATACGAATTGCTGGGCAAGGTGCATACCCGCTGGCCGCACCTGCCGGTGCTGATGATCACCGCCTATGCCACGCCGAAGCTCGCCGTGGAAGCCATCAAGTCGGGCGCGTTCGATTACGTGGCCAAGCCTTTCGCGCCGGAGGAATTGCTGCACGCGCTGGAACGATGCGCCGAGCGCCACCGCCTCCTGCGCCAGAACGCCGCCCTGCTCGACCGCGCCAACGAAACTTACCGGCTCGATCAAATCGTGGGCGCCTCCTCGGGAATGCGCGAGTTGCGGCAGATGATCCAGACCGTTTCACCCACCGATGCGCGGGTCCTCATCCTGGGCGAAAGCGGCACCGGCAAGGAGCTGGTGGCCGGGGCGCTGCATTGCCTGAGCGAACGCCGCCAGGCAAATTATGTCCGCATCAACTGCGCCGCCATCCCGGAAACTCTTCTCGAGAGCGAACTCTTCGGCCATGAGAAGGGAGCCTTCACCGGCGCCCTGAAGCAGAAAAATGGCCGCGTGGAGGAAGCTGACGGCGGCTCGATATTTTTGGATGAAATCGCCGACATGAGCCGCCCGTTGCAGGCCAAGCTCCTGCGCTTTCTGGAGGACGGCACCTTTACCCGTGTGGGCGGCACGCAGGAATTGCGGGTGGATGTCCGGCTGATCGCCGCCACCAACCGGGACATCATTGAAGCCATCCGGCAGAATGAATTCCGCGAAGACCTGTTTCACCGCCTGAATGTCGTGCAATTCCGGCTGCCGCCGCTCCGCGAACGCGGACAGGATGTGCTCCTGCTGGCCGAACATTTTCTCAAGCATTTCAGCCCCAGCGTCAAAAAACCGGCAAAAAAGTTTTCACGCGCGGCCCAGCAGAAGCTGGCGGGACATCACTGGCCGGGCAATGTGCGCGAACTTCGCAACGTCATCGAGCGCGCGCTTATTCTGGAGACCACCGACGAAATTCAGCCCGGCAGCCTGCCCAATTTTGAGCTTGAAACCGGATTGCGCAAAGGCGCCAGCACGCCCAAGGCGGTGGCCGGCGGGTCGCTTGATGAAATGATGGCGGGCTTCGAGCGCGAGTTGATCAATGGCGTCCTTGAGCAAAATCACTTCAGCCTGACCCGCACCGCCGAGCGCCTGAAAATCAGCCGCCACGCCCTGCGTTACCGCATGCAACGCTTGAACATCACCCTCGAAAACGAGGGAGATGAAGATTCGCCGGCTCGTGGCGACAAGGAGGGCTCCTGATGAACCACCCGCCGGTCATGAATTTCGTCGCCTCGCTTGTGCCCCAGAGCCTTTTGCGATTTCTTGCGTTTCATTCGACCATAATCTTTTGCGCGCTCATCATCCTGCTCGTCCTGGCTGTATTTATTTGGGCGGCCTTTTTACGAAAACCTTCGAAGCGTTCGACAGCCCGCCATCATTGGAAATCGAAGGACGGGGCATCAGACCGGAACGGCACGGGCGCCGATTCTTCTTCCCGCCCGAGGCGGCGCCACAAAAGACGGCGCGCGCGCAAGCCGCTCAATCCCACCCTCGCCGAAACCCGCGGCCTGCCGCCCGTCCGCGACAAGCAGTCCACGCCGCCGCCGGCGTATTGATCCTTTCATGCAAGCCAGCCGGACGATCACCCGGAAGAGCGCCTCGAATCTGGCGCTGGCCTTCATCCTTCTGCCGAGGCCCAAACGGGACGGCATGTCCGCGCTCTACGCCTTCTGCCGCGAAGTGGACGACGTGGCGGATGATGAATCGGTGCCCGTTGAATTGCGCCGCGAGCGTCTGGGCGCCTGGCGTGCGGACGTGCGGCTCGCCTGCAATGCCGGACAGCCCCAGTTTCCCGTCAATCAGGAGCTGCAAACCTTCATTCAACGCCACCAGCTCCGCTTCGATTTGTTTGACGAACTCCTCCAGGGGGTGGAGATGGACCTGGATGTCAAGCGATATGCCGATTACGCGGAATTGGAATTGTACTGCTATCGCGTCGCCTCGGTGGTCGGCCTGCTCAGCATTGAAATATTTGGCTACCGGAATCCGGCCTGCCGCGATTACGCCATCTACCTGGGCAAGGCGCTGCAGTTGACCAACATCCTGCGGGATGTGCGCTCGGACGCCGAACGCGGAAGAATCTATCTGCCGCTGGCCGAGTTGGCGCGGCACAACGTCAACCCCGAGGAAATTCTGGGGCTGCAATACTCGGAGCGCTTTCGCGCACTGGCGGGCGCGGTGGCGCAACGGGCGCGGCATTTCTACCAGCAGGCCCGCGTCACTCTTCCTGCGGAGGACCGCCGCTCCATGGTTTCCGCCGAACTGATGGGCTCGGTTTACTGGCGGTTGTTGCGCAAGCTCGAGCGGCACCAGTTTGATGTGTTCGGCCCCAAACCGGCCCGTCTGAACAAGGGCCAGAAAATCCTGCTCGTGCTCCGCACCGGATTGCGGCTGGCATCCGGGACGATGGCCCCGGCCTATGGAACGCCTTAATCTGTCGCGCCGGCTGATCGTCAACGTAGACGATTTCGGCCGGTCCGCGGCAATCAATGATGCCGTCATTCAAGCGCATTCTGGCGGCATCCTGACGACCGCCAGTCTCATGGTGGGCGAACCAGCCTTCGCGGAAGCGGTCGCGCTGGCCCGGCAAAATCCGCGGCTTGGCGTGGGTCTGCATCTCACGCTCTCATGCGGCCATGCAACCCTGCCACCGGAAAAAATCCCGGGACTCGTCAATGCCCGGGGAGAATTTGGCGACCGCCCCGCATCCCTCGGTTGGCGTTATTTCTTCCGGCGCGAACTGCGCGAACCGTTGCGCCGCGAAATTCATGCCCAGTTTGAAAAATTTCACGGCTCCGGCCTTACGCTCGACCATGTGAACGGCCACCAACATTTGCATTTGCATCCCACCATCTTTCGCATCCTCATGGAGGACGCCAATCAACTCGGCATCCGGCGTGTGCGCCTGACCCGGGACCCGTTCTGGCTGAATGCGCGCCTGGCCTCCGGCGCATGGGGGTATCGCGCCACCCATGCCTTCATCTACCTGTGCCTGTCAGCCCGTGCGCGGCGCGAATTGCAACGCCGCGACATCCGCCACACGCGCCGGGTGTTTGGCCTGTTGCAGAACGGCCGCGTCGATGAGACCTACATTACACGACTGCTTCCGCTCCTGCCGCCGGGTGATTCCGAGCTTTACTCGCACCCCTCGCTGGATGAATTTAGGCATGAGTTCGACGCCCTGGTCAGCCCGCGCGTGAGGGAACTGGTGAAAAATGGCGGCATCAAACTCATTCGTTACCAGGATTTGTAACATGACCAAGCTGATTACCGTACTTCTGATCGGTCTCGTGCTCGAGGCCGTGGGCGTCGTTTTCCTGAGCCAGGGTTTGCACGAAATCGGCGAAGTGAAAAAAATCTCCGCTGGAGAAATCGGCCGCATCATTGTGCGTGGAGCGGGGAACCGCAACATCCTACTCGGCATTCTCTTCGAGGCGTGCTTTTTCGGCGTGCTGCTTTATCTGCTCTCGCAAAAGGACGTCAGCCTGGTATGGCCGCTGACGTCGCTGGGCTTTGTGATTACCGCCGTGGCCGCGCGGCTGGTCCGGCACGAGGAAATCAGCGCGCTTCGCTGGGCCGGGGTGGTTGTCATTGTGATTGGCGCGGCGCTCGTGGCATGGAGCGATCAAACCAAAAACAAATCTGCCGGTCCTGCCGTTCCCGCGGCATCATCCATCACGGAAAAATGATTTTTTCGAGCACCGCCGCCAGTTGCTCCGCCGCAAATCGTGTCTGCTTCTGCAAGCGCCGCAACGCGCCGATTTTTCCCGGCGATTTCATCACCGCCAGGGCCAGCTTGCCATAATCCATGCTCCGGTCCGGCTTGCTGAGCTGGTTGAAATCCAGCGGCAAATCTTCATCCACTGTGTCCGAAATCACCCGCACCGTCGCACAGGGGAGCCGATGCTCCCGGCAAATGCTGATGATGATTCCCGACTCCATCTCAATCGCGTCCGCGTTTGTGCTCCTTCGCAATTCCTTTTTTTCCCGCGATGTCGTGGCGATCTGATCCGCGCAATGAAATTTCACCGCCCTCGCGCCCGCCGCCTTCAACTGTTCCCGCAGCTGCGCGTCGTCCGTTTCAAACACCACGGCGCCTATCGCCAGATCAGTCACCAGCGCGCCGGCAAAGCCGCAACTCAAAACCCGCGCTGGAATTTTGTTCGCCAAAAAATCCCGCACCGATCTCTTCGCATTCTTCTGCCCGATGCCCGTCACCAAAATAAAAACCCCTTCTTTGCCGCCTGCAATCTTCTGAAACGCAACCTTCTCCTCCTTCAGCGCAAAACACACCAGCACTCCGCCCGTCGATGCCGCTGTTTTGTCATCGTCGTTCTTCATGCTGACGTCACTTGACCCCCGCGAGCCGTTCCTTCCAGATCTGGTAAAGCAGCACCGTTGCCTGCACGTCGCGCAGGCAATATTCGGCTATCTCCCGCCGTTTGCCGGCCGCCAGCAAATCATTCACGTCCATGCCCGTCACGCCGTGGCTTTTCGGCGATTCAATGCCGAAGGCCTTGCAGTAAAAGTCCAGGTTGAACCTCCGCGCCGCCCCTTCGCGTCCGCTCACGCCATAAAACGTAAGTTGTTCTGCCAGATCACAATGCGGCTCCGTCGCATACCGGTAACCAAGCCAGTTCTTCTGCGAAACCGGCACGTTCAGCAGCGCCGATCGCAGGTAAAGAAATGGCACATCGAACCCCCTGCCGTTGAACGTCACAATCGTGTCATAATGCCGCGCGACGTCCCAAAATGCCGTGAGCAGCTCGACCTCGTCGGGACATGGCACAAATTCCACCGGCCCCGCTTCCGCCTCCTCCTCAAAATCCTCCGCCGTGAACAGCACCTGACCACGCGCCGTTTCCGCGTTCAGCATCGCGATGCACACCACCTGCGCGGTGAACGGCCAAAGGTTGAACTGCCGGTGGATTTCCACGCGCCGGGCCGCGCGCGCCGTTTCATCGGCAATCTTTTCCAGTTCCCGGAAAAGATACTCCTGTTGCGCCTCGTCAAATTTTTCCAGCGGAAGCGCGGACGTCTCGATGTCAAAAACCAGTCTGGCCATGCGGCGGGGGGCGGGCGGGGACAAAATTACCGCGGGGATGAAAGGCCCGTCATGCGGACCAGGCTTTTCATCCCGGCGATTACGGCACTATTTCTTCTTCTTCGCTGCTTTTTTCTTTTTCTTAGCTGCCATGAAAATCACCTCCCATCAATTTTCAATTCCGGCTTCATTAAGTTTCATTTAGACATAAATTCCCGCGCTGGCCAGACTTATTTTCAATTTTATATTTTTCCCGCGGCGCTCAGGCGCCGAACTTGTCGAACATCCGCGCGTTCGCCTGCATCAAACGGATCAAATACTTCGCCTCGAACACTCCCAGCGACCCGCTGTTCGCACCCGTTTCCGTGAACCGCTCCAGCTTGTCCGAGCCCGAAAACCGCGACGTCAGCAGCACCGGCTGCGGATGCCACGAGTGTCCCTTCACCGCGCACGGCGTTGAATGATCCCCCGTCACCGCCAACACCTCCGGTTTTTTCTTCAGCAAGATCGGCAGCGCCGCGTCCACTTCCTCGATCGCTTTTTTCTTCGCCGCAAAATTGCCGTCCTCGCCGTGCATGTCCGTGTATTTGTAATGGATGAAGAAATAATCGTAGTTGTCGTATTCCTTCAGGTAACGCTCGAACTGCTGCGCAATCGTCTGCGGCCCCTCCAGCTTCGCCATGCCCACCAGTTGCGCCAGGCCCTTGTACATTGGGTAAACAGCGATGCAGGCCGGCTTCAACTGGTAACGATCCACGAACAACGGAATGTGCGGCTGATGCGCGATGCCCCGCATTAAAAAGCCGTTTGCCGGCTTCTTGTTGGCAATCACCGGCAGCGCCACCTGATAAAATTCCTTCACCAGTTGCGCCGCCTTCTTCGCCTTCGCTGACTTCTCATCCACCGGCTTTGACTCCGGGATCTTTGCGCCCTCATGATGCGGGTCGGCGTCCGTCAACGGCCCCTCCAGCCCTTCACCGCGAAATACCACCACGAACCGGTGCCCTTTTCCCGCCTTGATGATCACCTCCGTTGTCCCGATTTTTTTCACCTTCTTTGCCAGCAACGCGCACAATTCCTCGCACACCTCCGTTTCAATCCGTCCCGCGCGGCGGTCCGTCACGATCCCTTTTGCGTCCAGCGTGCAAAAATTCGCCCGCGCCGCCACGTCGCCCGCCCTCAACTCCAGCCCCAGGCCGAGCGCCTCAATCACCCCGCGCCCCACCTGGAACTCCAGCGGATCATACCCAAACAATCCCAGGTGACCCGGCCCGCTCCCCGGCGTGATGCCCGGCGCCAGCGGCAACATCCGCCCTTGCGCGCCCTCGCGCGCCAGCGCATCCAGGTTTGGCGTCGTCGCCGCTTCCAGCGGCGTCATGAAATTCTGCTCCCGCGTGGCGATGTCTCCCAGTCCGTCCAGCACCAGCAGGACGACCTTCGTCTTTGTCTTCAACGTCAATTCCGAATACAGCGTGTCAAGATTCATGGTAAGAGTTCTTTCGTAAACAGATTCACCGCTTCAATGGCCGCGAATATCCGGCCAACGCATTTTGCGGAGAACCCGCCGCCATCGTCAACCGCATTATCACCGGCGCATAACTCTGATTCCTTCTCCTGCTCATCGTCCTCGTCCCCGACGCCCGTCCGGAAGCACCTCGCTCTCGAAGTGGACGGGATGATCCGGCATGCCGAAACAACGCTCGAACTTGTGATAAAATATTCAAGATCCCTTAGCTCGGTTTAAGTCGGTATACCTCGGTTTAGCTCGGTGGCCGGGATTTTCCACCGAGCTAAACCGAGCTAATTCGCCCGGCGGGTATTGCTTCTTTACGAAAGCTGGAAACCGCCCATGACCGGGAGCCCCTTTGACGTGCGACAGCAGGCGTCTCCTCTCCCGGGGGAGAGGCCGAGTGTGGGCGGCCGTCTTTTCCCCCGTTTTTGGTGCCCGACCGGAAGGTCCGGAGAAAAAAATTTATCCGGTACCAGGCGGTACCAAGCGGTACCAGCCGGTACGAAGCGGTACGACGGCAGCTCGCTCACCGGGCGATCGGCCGTGCTCCTCCCCGGCTTTTGGGCTTTGGACCTTGGACTTTGGGCTGCCTTTTTTTCCCCAGGTCCCACTACGCGGCAATATCCGGCAATACCCGGCAATACGCGGACGACGACCCAATTCCTTGCCGCGTATTGCCGCCTAACAGTTCGCGTATTGCCGCGTATCCAATTTTCTTGCCGCATAAAATCACCTGATCGACCCTCGTTCTCGTCCTCCTCCTCGTCCTCGATTCGGACTTTGGGCTTTGGACCTTGGATTTTGGACTTTCTCCCATTCCGCACCCCGCACCCCGGGCCTCTGCCTCGTGGGTGCAGGCTCCGCCTGCTCGCAATTCTTCATATTTCAGTTGTCTGTTCCGACCCGATTTAATTATTCAATCGGACCGTTCCTCCTCTGCGCGCTTTGCGCACCCCGATAGCCCCTGTCGGGGCTCTTTCCGTACCCGCCCGGGCCCACTCGGGCCGGACGCCTCGCGCCAAGAACAATAGCATCAAATCCTCTCCTGTCAAATTTTTGGCAGCGCGGGAATTGACTCTTTTAAGTTCTGATCAGAATCCGGTTGATTGATCGATGGAGATTGCGCAGGCGGAATACATCATTGCACATTTTTAACCTGAGCGGCAGTGTTCGGGTATAACGGAGCCTACATGAAGCCGTCTTTCAATATTTACGATCCGCGAAGGTGCCAGAATCGCTGGGTGTGCTATTTCGACATTCTCGGTTTTAAAGAACGGCTGAAACGAGACGGAATCGTAGCGGCAGTCCATTGGTATTTTCAGAGTCGCGAAATTGTTGAGAGTTTGATTCACAAAAAAACCCGCCTTCGTCTCCAGTGCTTTTCAGACACATTTTTGATTTACTCTTCAGACGACAGCGCTGCGTCATTTTTACAAATTGAGCAGGCGGCTCGCTGGATCGTAAACCTCAATCTCGCGAAGCGCATCCCGTTGCGCGGTGCAGTTGCTTGTGGCGAGGTTTATATTGCGGAGGAAGATGACATTTATATAGGGAATCCGTTGAATGAGGCGTACGGGCATGGCGAAAACCTAAATTGGATTGGGTTTCTCCTCTGTCGTTCGGCCACTCAGCGACTGACAGATTTAGGTCTTCCTCCATCGCGGCGTCTCAATTACCGCAGATTCAAGATTCCTTGGACGAAAAAGATCTCCGGTCAAAAGCCGTTATACGCTTATTTGATTGGTGCATCGAGCCCTCGCAATGGTCAGAACGATTATTTGGAAATCTTACGCGAAATGATGCCTCAAGCCGGAAACGCCAAGAAGAAGTACCAAAAAATCATTGATTTTCTTGAACAACATGGGGTTTTGAAAATCGTTGAACCGACGGCCGACAAGCTAGTTGCAAAAGCAAGAAGTGTGAGGGTCTGAAAAAAATTAGCCGCTTCGTCGTTGACATTCAAGTGGTTGCGGCTTATAATGCTTGGAATGAAAGGTGAGCGCACCTCATGGATTTGGCCGATAGCCGCTTTGGCTGTCACCGTTGCCCTTTTCCTTTTTCTAACAAAGAAGATCAGCGGAGCATGCTTTGCCTCCATCATGATTTGTGTTGGGCTGGTCTCATTAGCTTGTTGTGCGTTTATGGAAGTTGGCGCGGCTCTTGAAAATACAGCGAGCCTTTGCTTCCAGAATTCAATTGCGCTTGAGCGAGTCGGCCAGCAGCAACTAACCTTCTCGAAAGATCAGGAACGCAAAAACAAGTGGGAGAGAGTGTTTGCGCTCATCGGCCTTTCGAGCGGGATAATGGCCCTAGCCGCTGAGTTAATTCGTCTTCTGCACGGCCATTGATCCGCCTTATTTGCCCGGCCTCGCACTTAACCAGATTTTCCGCAGGCTCACTTTGTGAAAAAAGGAACTGTTCAAATTGAAGGAGTCGAATACCGATGGAGCATTTACCGTCAACCAAATTGGACTTCTGAAGGATTGGTTGGCATGGCGGTCTTGGTTGAGACCACGGAACCCAGTACACGTGCATTGGTTTTGGAATTTGCAATGGATGGTCCCGGCCACCGTTGTATGCCCAATCATCAACGCTTTCGAGTCTCAGATAAGAGACTGATTCAATGTATCCAAAATGCGAGGGATGCAGGATGGAATCCTAATAAACGCGGAAAACGATTCGTGTTCCATGCTGGTCTTCCAAATCCAAATTAGCAGGACCCTGCGCTTCGCTCCGTTTCCACGGATTCCTGCTCGTAGTTCTTGAGTTCCGGCAAAAATGCCGTCAGCAAACCAATCAGCGGCAGGAACGAGCACACCTTGATTACAAACATGATGCTCGTGGCGTCGGCCAGTTTTCCCAGCACCGCCGAGGCGATGCCCGCCATCCCAAAGGCGAATCCAAAGAACAGGCCCGAAATCGTGCCGATCTTGCCGGGCAGCAGCTCGGTGGCGTACACGAGTATCGCCGGAAATGCCGAAGCCAGGATCATGCCGTTGATGATGCTGAGCGCGGCCGTCCAAAACAGATTCGCGTGCGGCAGCAAAATGGCGCAGGGCGCCATGCCCAGAATGGAAATCCAGATCACGAGCTTGCGGCCGATTTTATCGCCCACCGGCCCGCCCGCGATCGTGCCGGCCGCCACCGCAAACTGAAACACGAACAGGTAGATCTGGGATTGCGGCACGCTCAGTCCAAATTTTTGGATGAGATAGAACGTATAATAGTTCGTCATCGAAGCCAGGTAAAAAAACTTCGAAAATATCAGGCACAGCAAAATCCCCAGCACCATAGGCACCCGCGACGCCGCCACCGGATGATGATGCGCGTCCGTTTGCGCGCGCCGTTCGTTCAGATGCCGCCGGTACCATGCGCCCACGCGGGCCGTGATGATCATTCCCGCGACCGCTATCAGCGTGAACCACAATATGTGCCGCCGTCCGTAACGCGCCACCACCACCACCGCCAGCAGCGGGCCCAGCGCGCTGCCCGCATTGCCGCCCACCTGGAAAAGTGATTGCGCGAAGCCGTGGCGGCCGCCCGAGGCCAGCCGCGCCATCCGCGATGATTCCGGATGAAAAATCGCCGAGCCCATGCCGATCATTGCGGCGGCCCCGAGAATCGCGGCATAACTGGACGCCAGCGCGAGCGCCACCAGGCCGACCAGCGTGATGGCCATGCCCGCAACCAGCGAGTACGGCCGCGGATTGCGGTCGGTGTAGAATCCAATGACCGGCTGAAAGACGGACCCCACCATCTGAAAGGTCAGCGTGATCAGCCCGATCTGGGTAAACGTCAGCGCGAAGGAACTCTTCAGCAGCGGATAAATCGCCGGCAGCAGCGACTGGATCGAGTCATTCAACAAATGACAAAAACTCAGCGCGAATAAAATGCCCATGGCCGAATTACGTGCGCTGGCGGCAATCGGCGCCGGCGTGGTCGCGCTTTCGACTTTCGGCTTCATGATGGGGCTTTTCGTTTTCAAATAAAAAAGCCCTGCTTCCTTTCGGGAGCAGGGCGGGAGAAATTTTTGGTGTTGTTATTCTCGCTCGCGCTGCCCCCGGGCCGGCCACGCCACGGTTGCGAACGGCATCTTAAAGGCAATAACTCGGGCGTGTGCCAGGGACGCAACCATGATCGGACGCGCGCCGGCAGCCTTCGCGTCCCGCAGATTCTTATGGTTGCCCGTCAACATTACCCGGAGACTCTACGCACAAACCGCCCCCTGTCAACCTTGCGTTGTCTCACGCCGGGCAAAATCCGCTTCCTTCGTTCACTTGTTTTTGTCCATAAAAGGACGGGACGGTAGCACAACGGTAACAATCATTTCCTATTGTGTGCGCAGTAAAACAAGATGTTTGCTAATGTCTGACCCGAGCCAAAAGAAAATGAACATGCCCGCCAATCTTGAAACTTCCGTCGCGGACGTCTGGCGCAACGCGCGGCTGCATGCCGACCCCGCGCCCTCCTTGCGAATACCCGTCACCCGCGGCAACCGCGCCCTCTTGCGCCGGTTGCGCGCCATTGAAGAAGCCGCCTGGCAGGGCGCTCCCGCCGGCCGGTCGTCATCTGAAAATAACCGCTCCAATCCCAACCACGCATGACCATGAAAAAACTAGCCAGCTTCACCTTCAGCCTGCTGCTCGCCGCGGCGGCCTTGACGTGCACCCCGGCCCGCGCCGCCTCAACCAGCGAGTTGTTGCAGCAGGGTCTCTATGCCGAGGAAGTGGACGGCAACATCAATGCCGCCATTAAAATCTACGGCCAGATCATTGCCAGCAGTTCCGCCGCTCCCAACCAGGTCGCCCAGGCGCTCTACCGCCAGGGCATGTGCTACATGAAAATAAAGGACGAGGCCTCCGCCCGGACCGCGCTCGAAAAACTCGTCGCCGATTATCCCGGCCAGACCGATCTCATCGAAAAAGCCCGGCCCGTCCTCGATGACCTGACCGATTTCGACCCCGCCGCGCTCATGCCGCCCGGGACGGTCCTGTATATGGAGTTCGGCAGCCCCGGCAAACAAATCGAAACCATTCTCACCATGCTCAAGGGCACGCCCTTTGAAAATCCGCTCGCGGCCATCAGCGGAGGGCGGCAGCCCCTTCCCGGCCAAAAATCGCCCGGCGACGTCGTGGCCGCGCTGCTGAATCCCAGCATGATGGCAGAATTCAAAAAAATCCGCGGCTCCGCCATCGGCATCACCGCCATCCGCCAGAAGAATCCGCCCTTTGTGTCGGTTCTCTACCCCGGCCGGAGCGACGCCTTGCGCGGGCTC
>DATMLG010000014.1:0-2377 GCA_035570675.1 Verrucomicrobiia bacterium
CACGGCTGGCGGGAGATGGGCCGCAGGGTCGAGATCCGGTGCTTCCTCTTCGACCCGAGCATCAAGTCCAGCCTCACCTTTCTCCGCAAAACTCCCTGGGCCCGGTCGAAAGTGGAAGATATGTATCGGAAGCTGAAGGCGGAGAGTTAACGGCAGATTTTCCCGCGGATGACGCGGATGGAAACGGATAGCTGTAAATTCGCGCCGCCAAAGGCATCAAAATTCCGGTCATTCAGTATTCACTGGGGCGCGTCGGCAACGACGAGCCGCTCAACACCCCGACGAAAATCGTCGAATACATGACCGGAGCTTTCGACGACGCTCCCATGCAGGAGAGCTTTTACGTGGTATGCTTGAATCGGAAAAACCGTCCGCTATGTCGCAGCCGCATCAGTCTCGGCACCGTATGTAACACCCTCGTTAATCCATGCGAGGTGTTCCGCATCGCGGTGCTGGCATCGGCCACCGCCTCATATGTGTCCACAACCATCCAAGCGGCGACCTCTGCGACTTTACACCAATACACACCACGTATAACGCCAAGACATCGCGACCTGACTGAGCCATTCATCCAGGATTCTAGACAGCGAAGGATATGGCCGCATGGATGCAGCCCACCGTAAAACAAATTGTGACTCCGTCTTAACTCATCGACTCCATTTCAGTGTTTAATGAAATCCGTCGTAAACTGAAAACCGCCAATAACGCTGCGGTCGCCGCTTTGACCGGCGCTTTAAAAGCCAGCAGTAGGTTTGAAAGGGATTTTAAAAGCCTTACGAGGCTTTTAAAATAATCGGCCTAATCTTTAATTTATTGATTGAAAATGGCCTAAAACACCCAAAATGGGTGTTTTCCAATTAAAATGAGGCCGGAAGATTTTAAGATCTCAATTGCTGGCCGGGTGGTGCTCCATCCAACGGGTTATCATGCCTTTATCCCGGCGCCTTTGCCTCCACCGCTGGCATTCGACCAGGACTTGGTGCGCAATCTATCACGCGCCGACACCGCCTTGAGCGAACTCTCGGGCCTTGGCCAAATCCTACCCAACCCACATATCTTGATCGGACCACTGGTCCGACGCGAGGCAGTGCTTTCTTCCCAAATTGAGGGCACCCAAACCAGCCTGTCTGACTTGCTGTTGGATGAAGCGACGCCGACCCCGGAAGCAAAATCCGAAAAAGCCGACGATCTGCGGGAAGTGCACAACTATGTCGCCGCGCTGGAATATGGCGTAACGCGCCTGAAGGATCTTCCATTGTCGTTGCGGCTGATCCGGGAACTGCACGCCAAACTCATGGCCGGAGTGCGGGGGGAACACGCCACACCGGGGGAATTTCGCCGTTCTCAAAACTGGATCGGGCCGGCAGGAACCAACCTGATGAACGCCCCCTATGTGCCGCCACCCGTCGACGAGATGACGGAATTGCTGTCGGATTGGGAACGCTACCTTCACGTCCGGGACGCAATGCCCGAATTGATCCAATGCGCCATCCTCCACGAGCAGTTTGAGGCGATTCATCCCTTTCTCGACGGCAACGGTCGCGTAGGCCGGCTTCTGATCACGCTCTTTCTCATTGAGCGCGGCCGATTGTCGCAACCGCTGCTCTACCTGTCGGACTTCGTTGAGCGGCACAAGTCGGACTACTATGATCTATTGCAACGCGTCCGCACCCACGGGGAATGGATTCCGTGGGTGCGGTATTTTCTTGCGGGAGTCGAGACGACCTCCCGTGACGCCGCCGCGCGCGCGCGCCAATTGCTCGACCTCCGCGAATCGCTGCTGAGCGAGACGAAAGGGGCGGGGGCACTGGTCGATCAACTTCTGACCAATCCCTACCTCACCATCGCCACGGCGGCAAAGGTGATGGGGATTACCGCACCGACGGCGACCCGTCTGATTCGCGAACTTGAAGCGAAAGGGATTTTACGCGAAACGACTGGCAAGAGTTGGGGCAAAATTTACGTCGCCCCCGGCGTGCTCACCGCGTTGGAACAGCGGGCGTCAATCTGAACACGTGCATGAGGTTGGCGCTGGAAAGCAGCCACACGCAAGGAATCCATGCCCGCGATCATGCCGCACTGCCCGAGCGAGGAAATAAGCAAATCTATGACAACGCCGGCCAGGGCGATGGCCGGTCGGGGAAACGCAGGCGCGGAGTTATGGGGGCCTGCCCTCTGTCGCCCCATTTTATCACGCCGGGCAAGGTCGTGCTCCGCTTTGCTCGCCCATAGGTCACGCCGACAGCGGTTGTCCGCTGTTGATGTAGGCATGGACTTGCCGTTTCGCGAGCCGTTTGTGCCGCAGGCCCGGCAGCGGCTTGAGCAGCCGCCGGGCGATCAGCCGGTAAACCGTGGCCAGCGAGACGCCGAGCACGTG
>DATMLG010000015.1:0-18524 GCA_035570675.1 Verrucomicrobiia bacterium
CGGCGAAACCACCGTGGGCAAATATCCCATCAAGTGCGTGGAGGTGTTCGACCGGATTGCAAGCCGGATTGAGCGCAGCGGCGGGGCCAATTACTGGGAACAGGCGGATTTGACCGATCCTCGCGAAAAAATCGCGAAGAGCGCCGTCGTCATGGCCAATGAACTCCGGGCCACGGCCATCATTTCATTGATTCGCAGCGGCAGCATGACGCGTTATCTGTCGTGGCTGCGGCCCAAGTATTCGGTGATTTACGCGATTGGCCAAAGCCAGGATGTGGGGGAGGAACTGACCCTGAACTGGGCCGTTTACCCGCAGGTGATGGAGTTCGATCCGCACAACCTGGACAAGAACATTGAACTTGCCCTGAAGACTCTCCTGGGCCGGCAACTTCTCCATCGGGGCAACACTGTCGTCGTCGTCAGTTCCATCAGCGCCGGCGGCCAGGTGGTGGACGCCGTCCAGATGCGCGTCGTTTAAGTCCAACGCCCGGTTTTTGTTTCCGATAATCTTTGACAAAAATTCGCGTTACTGCTTTCTTAACTTTTAAGCCGCATTTTCACCATTCTGAAAAAAATGAAAGCGCTCCTGCTCATCACCACAGTCTTGGGCTCTGCTTGGGAGGCTGACGCCCAGGTTTACACCTGGCAATTCCACGACGTAACCGGCAGTCCGGTGAGCGCACAAATCATTAGCGCCGATCACAATTTTCCGGACGATGCCGCAATTGGCGGGCCTCTGATGACACCAACAATATCGTCCGCTTCCTTTTTCATAGATGACTTATCGCTCAATCTTAATCTTGCCCCCGGGATCGATGCCTATTTGCAAACTATGGGGCCTGTCGAAATTCAGGGCACGTATGCGCCGGATGGAGGAAGCGGCATGTGGATAGGACCGCTTAAGGGATACGCGCCGGTGCTGGTCTTTGCTGGCGTCAACTTTACCATCAATCCCGCGGAAAACTTCCCGAACGCGCCCGATCCCCAACAATGGTCATATATGGCGAATGGCATGCAACTCGCCGGGTCGGGGTATTGGGAACTGGAAAGCACACCAGAGCCCTCCACCTTGGCATTGTCACTACTATTTCTTTCGGGCATCAGGTGGGTGATCGTTGATCGGAAAAAACATTCCTTTGACCTTTCTTGATGCTCTGCTAACTCACGAAATTCGTGTCTCCCTTTCGTATTCCTTGAGTTCCTGAGCGGCCTTCGCGAGAAATCTCTCCCGTGTCTCGGCGCCTGCGCGGTTAATCTTCCATTCCGCAATCCGCTCACCGAATTCGGCGCTTTAGCTATCTTCCCAACACCGCCACCGCCTGGGTCGTGACTTCCACCAGCGTGTTCGGGAACAGGCCGAGATAAAGCATTCCCGCTCCGCAACCGTATAGCGCAATCCGCACCGCTGGGGAAATTGGGATGGGCGACAAATCCGGCGCTTCCTTCGACCAATAAATCGCCCGAATGACTCCGAAGTAATAATAGATTGAGATGACCACGCCGAAAATCGCCGCAGCGAGAAGCCAGTAATAGGCCGGGTTGGTGGCGCCTTGAAAAACCACCTCGCGAAGCAGCAGGAATTTCCCGAAGAATCCCGCGAGCGGCGGGATACCCGCCAGCGAAGTCATGGCGAGGGTCAGCGTCGTGGCCAGCAGGGGCGAGCGTTGATTCAATCCCGCCAGTGCCGAGATGTCTTCGCCGTCCACGTTCCGCATCACGAGGCAAATGACCAGGAATGCGCCCAGAACCGTGAACAGGTAACCACCCAGATAGTAAAGGACGGCCGAGCGCCCTGCCCCGCTGAGCACGGCCACGCCCATGAGCATGTAACCGGCATTGGCAATGCTTGAATAACCGAGGAGGCGCTTGAGATTGCGTTGGGGCAGCGCGCAGAGATTGCCGTAAAGGATCGTAATGATGGAAATAACAATTAGCAGCGTGGTCCAGTGCGCCGTAACTCCGGGAACGGCGCCGAACAGCACGCGCAGCAGGAGGACAAATCCCGCGGCCTTGGAACCCACCGCCAGAAATGCCGTGGTGGGCGTGGGTGAACCTTGATATACATCCGGCGCCCAGATTTGCGCCGGGAACGCGGCGATCTTGAATCCAATGCCCACCAGCACCAGCAGAATGCCAAACAGGAAAATCTTGTTTTCCCTCAACGACTCGGACATTGCTGCAATTTCACCGAAGTTTAACTTTTTGGTCGTTCCGAAAACGAGCGCAATGCCATAGACCATGAAAGCGGAAGACAACGCGCCGAGTATGAGATACTTGACGCCGGCTTCGAGTGAGAGCAGACGATTACGCTGGAAACTCGTCAGGATATAGAACGTGACCGTGATAAGTTCAATTGAGACGAAAAGCAGGCTGAAATCATTGGCAGAGGCGGAGAACATCATGCCCGCAAGCGCAAAAAGCAGCAACGCGTAGAATTCAGAAATGCCCGTCTCAATGCGGTCCGCGAATTCGACGGACATCACCAGCACCACGATGGCCGCGAGCAGGAAAAAGCGCTTGAAGAATAGCGCCAGACCGTCGAGCACGTACATTCCGTTGAACGCTGTCTGGGCAGCGTCACCGTGAAGCTTGAAACTGCCGGCCAGGATCAAACCCAGCACGAGGGCGGCCAGCCAGCCGAGTTTTCGCTTGTCGGCCGGCGGCGTCCACAAATCCGCCAGCAGAATGCCCAACCCGAGGGCCAGAACCGCAATTTCAAGGATGAGTAAGCGGGTGTTCATTCAAAATCAGCGTCTCTGGTCCGCCAGGGCCATGGTTGTGCCGGTGGCCGGCCTGGCGGCAGAGGCGGATTGGACCGGCAGAATTCTGGCGACCGCCGGTTTAATCTTGTCCACGAGCAAACCCGGGAAGAACCCGAAGACCAGCAGGCTCGTCAGCAGCACGAGATAGGGGACTTTTCGCAGCGGCCACGTGGATTCCACGACCGCCATCCATTTGTCCGGGAGCGGGCCGTGCAGGATGCCGCGGATGGCGCGCGTCATGTACACCGCGCCAATGACAAGCGCGCTCCAGACCGCCAGACTGGTGATCAGGTTAAATTTTTTCCAGGCTCCAAAGAACACGGTGACCTCGCCGGCGAAATTGGCAAAACCCGGCAGACCGCATCCGGCAAACATGGCCATGATCAGTACGCAACCTACAAAGGGCAGTCGGCGCAATAGGCCGCCAAGTTGCGCGATTTCCAAGGTGCCGGTCTGTTTCTCGAGGTAGCCGCTCAATGCAAAGGTCAGTGCCGCCAGAAACCCGTGCGCAATCATCACCAGCACGGCACCCGTTACGCCGATGAGATTGAAGCTGGCAATGCCCAGAAACACAAAGCCCATGTGCGCGACGCTGGAATAGCCGATGAGCCAGTTGAGATTTTTCTGGCGCATGGCCACCATCCCGCAATACAGGATGTTGCCCAGGCAGAGCCACGCGATGACGTGCGCCCATTGCGCGACCGCCCCGGGCATCAATGGCAGGGCGATGCGCAGCAGGCCATACAAACCAAATTTTTTCAACACACCGGCGTGCAACATCGCCGTGGGCGTGGGCGCGGAACCATATCCGAGGGGAGCCCAGGTATGGAACGGCCAAAGTGAAATCAGAATTCCAAACCCGAAGAGCAGCAGTGGAAAGATAAAACCCTGGTCGGCGGTCGAAAGCGGGTTTTGGCGGACGTGATTCGTGAGCTCGACGATGTCAAAGGTGTTTGCGCCGGAACGCAGGTAAAGCGCAATCAGGCCAACCAAAGAAATCAACGCACCGAGGCTCAGGTACAGCGTGATCTGGAAGGTCGCATAGTTCTTGTTTTCGCCCCGGCCCCAAACGCCAATCATGATGAATGTCGGCACCAACGCGAGCTCGTGGAAGAAGTAAAAGAAAAACAAATCGAGCGATGCAAACGCGCCCAGGATGCCGCCCGTCATCACCAGCAGCAGGATGTAGAATTCCTTTTCGCGTTCGCGAATTTCCCACGAGACCAGCGATGCGGCGAAGGCCACAACCGCGCCCATAAGAATGAGGCCGGCGTTCAAGCCGTCCACGCCGACGTGGTAGCCAATGCCGAGGGACCTGACCCAGGTGGCGTGTTGTTCGTATTGAAAGCCCTCGGCATTGTTGTCGAATTGCCAGAACATCTTCACCGCCAGGACCATGACGATGAAGGTCACCACCACCGCCACGAGGCGCATCACAAACTTGTAATCGCGCGGTACAAGGCAAAGCAGAAACGCCGCCACGAGCGGCCAGCCGATGATGTAGGTGAGGATGGACATGGTTATTTTACCAGCACGAAGTAAAGGACGATGGCGACGCCCAGCACGAGCGTGAAGGCGTAACCCTGCAGACTGCCGGACTGCACCTGCCGCAACGCCCGCCCAAACAAATCCGTGCATCCGGCGGACAGCCGCACGATGCCGAAAATGATCCAGCGGTCAAAGGCGTCGGCGAGTTTGGCGGCGGCTTCCTGGGTGCAGGGGATGAGGATGCGTTCGTAAAATTCGTCAAAGTAAAACCGGTTGCGCATGGCCCGCGACAGCCAGCCAAGTTTTTCGGGCAGCGGATCGGTAACGCGACCGCGGTAGCAGGCGAAAGTCATGGAGAAACCGAGGATGACCGCGAACAGCCCAAACAACGCGCCCAGCGGCGAGGCGCTGAAGGGTTCCAGAAGTTGCGCGGCAAAACCCATCGACGGCACGGCGCCTTCCGCGTTGAATTCTGATGCGTAGAGCGTGCCTATTCCGATGAAGCCGCCGATGATGCTGAGCACGGCCAGCACGCGCAACGGCCAGATCATGATGCGGGGCGATTCGTGCGCGTGGCCGGCGGCATCGGATTTTTCGCCGCCATAGAACACTACGAGCGCGAGCCGGAACATGTAAAAGGTGGTCAACATTGCAACCACCACGCCGAGAATGAAAAGCCCGATTTGATGCGAATTCAGCGCCGCCGAAAGAATGCCGTCCTTGCTGTAAAATCCGCTCAGGGGCGGGAAACCGCACAACGCGAGCGTGCCGGCCATGAACGTCCAGTAGGTGACGGGCATTTTATTTTTCAACGCGCCCATCCGCCAGATGTTTTGTTCGTGATGCAGGGCATGAATGACCGAGCCCGCGCCGAGGAACAGGAGGGCCTTGAAGAAGGCATGCGTGGTCAGGTGAAACATCGCCGCCGCCGGACCGCCCACTCCGACGGCCATGACCATGTAACCCAGTTGCGAAAGTGTCGAATACGCAAGGATGCGTTTGATGTCGTTTTGCTGAACAGCAATGACAGCGGCCAGCAGAGCAGTGAACCCGCCAACCCACGCGATGACTGGCAACGCACCGCTCGGCTCCAGAAGGAAATACACCCGGCAGAGCATGTAAACGCCAGCGGCCACCATCGTCGCCGCATGGATCAAGGCGCTGACCGGCGTGGGACCTTCCATGGCGTCCGGCAACCAGACGTGCAGGGGGAATTGCGCGCTTTTGCCGACCGCACCGCAGAATATCAGCAGACCCGCGAGGAACAACATGGTTGTAGTTCCTCCGTGCGCGGCCAGATATGCCGCGACAGCCGGTTTTACTTCCGCAAATGAAACCGAGCCGAACATGGACCAGACCAGCAGAATGCCGAGCAGGAAGCCGGCGTCACCGATGCGATTGCAGAGGAAGGCCTTCTTGCAGGCATCCCCGGCGGCCTCTTTCTCATACCAAAAACCGATGAGCAGATAACTGGATACGCCCACCAGCTCCCAAAAGATGAACATCATCACGAAATTATCGGCCAGCACGATCCCAAGCATGGAAAACATGAACAGGCTCAAGCAGGCGAAGTAGCGGCCGTAGGCGCGGTCGCCGCGCATGTAACCGGCGGAATAGATGTGAATGAGGCCGCCGACGCCGGTGACGACCAAAGCCATGGCCAGACTGAGGTGGTCCAGCTTCAGGCTGATGTCTACCGCCAGGTCGCCGATCCACAGCCAGTTGATGCTGGTGGGCCGCAGGGAGTCAGCGCCGGATGCGCGCAGGATGCCGAAAAGAATTACGGTGGTGACAAAGGAAATGATGACGGCGCTGATGGAAATCTGGGCGCTCAAGCGCCGGGAATGGCGCGTGAACATGGCGATGATCCCGGCCGCCACCAGAGGTGGCAGCAGGATCAACCAGGCGAAAGGTTCAGCGTTTTCAAACATGGCGCTACAATTTCATGGCCGTCAGATCCTCGACATGCGCGGTCTGGCGTTTGCGATACAGTGCAACGATGAGCGCGAGGCCAACAGCGACTTCGGCGGCCGCGACGGTGATGATGAAGAAAACGACGATCTGGCCGTCTAGTATGCCGTTGAAGTGCGAGAGGGCGACGAGAGCCAGGTTGGCCGCGTTCAGCATCAATTCCAGGCACATGTAAATCACAATCAGGTTCCGGCGCATGATGACGCCGAGCAGGCCCAGGCAGAAAAGCGCGCCGCTGACGGCGAGATAGTGGTTGAGGTCAATGTTCATTTAATCGGCGCCCTTCGGATTATTTGAGGTCCCTTTTGCTCAACAAAATCACGCCCACCATGGCGACGAGCAGCAGCACGGACAAAATTTCAAACGGCAGCGCGTAGCTAGTGAAAAGCAGATGGCCCAGCAGCGCGGTGTCGCCGTCCGGCCTGGCGGTGCCGGAGGGAAAGACCGCGCCGGAAATGGAGCCCCAGAAGATGGCGCCGATGGCCAGCACGGACACGCCGCCGGTCACGATGCCGAAGAGATTGATTTTCCGGCGCTGCTCCTCTTTGAGATCGAGGAGCATGATGACGAAAAGAAACAGCACCATGACAGCGCCGGCATAGACGAGGACCTGCACGGCGGCGAGAAAGAATGCGTGGAGCAGCACGAAGAGGCCGGCCATCGAAGCGATGGACAGCACAAGAAACATCGCGCTGTTGATAGGATTGCGGTTAAGGATGACCAACGCCCCGCAAACCAAGGTCAACGCCGCAAAAAGATAAAACAGGGTGTCCTGCATTTAGTTATTTCGAGGATTCAACATGGCCGGTCAGGGTGCGATGCCCTGCTCCTTCGCTTCTTCGGCCTTGTGTTTCCATTTCTGAATCTTGTCGTCATGGACGCCGCCCAGCGCGAGCAGTTTTTCCTTGTTGTAAATCATCTCGGCGCGGCTGGTGCCGGTCAGGGAATAATCTTTCATCAGGAAAATTGCCTCCTCCGGGCAGACCTCCTGGCAGAAGCCGCAGAAGATGCACCGCAGCATGTTGATCTCAAATTCCTTAGGCGCCTTCTCGACGTTGCCGGCCTCCGGCGAACCGGCCGGTCCCGGCGGCGTGATGCGGATGGCCTTGGGCGGGCAAACAAACTCGCACAACTGGCAGGACACGCATTTGGTGCGGTCTTCCTGGTCCTTCACGAGATACGGCGCGCCGCGGTAACCCGGCGGCACGGACCACTTTTCCTCGGGATACTGCATCGTCACTTTTTTTCCGAAGAAATGGCGGATGGTGACCTTGAACCCGCCGATGACCGCCGGCAGGTAAAGCCGTTCCCAAAAATTCAATTTGTCGCGTTTGACAATCATTTTAATTTCGCACGGCCCACAGAATTCCCGCGGTGAGCAGAATGTTCGCCAGCGCCAGCGGGATGAACCGCCGCCACCCCAGGTCCATCAACTGATCATACCGGAACCGCGGCCACATCCAGCGCACCCAGATGATGAGGAGCATTACCACCACGACCTTTGCGAGAAAGACGCCGATGTGCATCACACCAATCACCAGGTTGTCGCCCGCTGTCTGATCAAGGCCGAACCACGGCAGCGTCCAGCCGCCAAAAAACAACGTCACCATCATCGCCGATGATGTGATCATGTTGGCATATTCGCCCATGAAGAACATGGCAAATTTCATGGAGCTGTATTCGGTGTTGTAACCCCCGACGAGTTCGGTCTCGCACTCGGGCATGTCAAACGGCAGACGGTTGGTTTCCGCGAAGGCGGCGATGAGGAAAATGGCAAAGGCGAGCGGTTGTTTGAAAACCAGCCAGTTTGGCAGCAGCCATGGAACCAGGAAGCCGGCCTGGTAATCAATGACCCTGCTCAGGTTCAGATTGCCCACCAGCAGAAACACCGGAATGACCGACATGCCCATCGCAATTTCATAGGAAATCATCTGCGCGCTGGAACGGATGCCGCCGAGGAACGGATATTTGGAATTGGCGGCGTAGCCCGCCAGCACGATGCCATACACACCCAGAGAAACGATGCCGAAGGTGTAGAGAATGCCGACGTTGAGGTCGGCAATGACCATTTTTTGGCCGCCGATTTGCGAGCCAAAGGGAATGACCGCCACGGTCAGGAACGCGGGAATCATCGTGATGGCCGGCGCGAGCCAGAAATAGACCTTGCGGACATGGGCCGGGGTGAAGTCTTCCTTGAGAAATGACTTGAGGCCGTCGGCGAGCGGCTGCCAGATACCCCAGCTTGCGAGCAATGGCCCAAGGAACGGGATGCTGCCGATGAGCGGCAGTGTGACGCGGTTTGGCCCGACACGGTCCTGGATGAAGGCAGAAACTTTGCGTTCGGCCAGCACGGCATAAGCGACCATCGTGAGCAAGATGGCCACAACGACAACGATTTTCACTACGCTCCACAGCACGAATGCCTGCCCCGGCGTCAGCGTCAGCGCCGCCAGCATCGGAGTCATGGTTTGGAGATCGTGCATTTTAAATCAAATGGGAACGGTGACGCCGGTGTCGCCCAACCCGCCCCAGGTCAGGCCCTTGAACGCGGGAACTTCCTGCGCCATTAAATTAAACAAGCCCTCGATGCTCGCGTAACCGTCCTGGCCGGTGACATTGAGGACGAGTTCATGCAAAAACTCCCATTCAGGCCGGGCATCGCCGCGCGGTTCGACAGCCTTCATGAATTTCTGCACCCGGCCCTTGCCATTGGTGAAGGAGCCGCGCTTCTCGGCATGGGCGCAGCCGGGCAAGAGATAATGCGCCAGCTCGGTCGTCGGGTTCGGCAGAATGTCGCTGACGACCAGGGTGTCCAATCGGACAAGCAAATCACGGCTGATGCCGTGCTTCGTGACATCCTCGCCAAAAACAATCAGCGTCTTGATCGCGCCGCCGGCAATACCCTCCGCAATCCGCGGCAGGGTCGCGCCCATTTGCGCGGGCGAGATGCCCGTGAGTTTCGCACCGTTGCTGTTCGGGTTGCGGTCGGGACTGACCAGCAGCTTGTCGCCCGCTTGCGCGCGCGTGACAGAATCCGTTAGCGCATTGAATTTGCGCGCAAGCTTGGCGAGCAGGAAAAGTTCCTCGTTCGTCTGGCGGGCGGAGGCGACGATGGCGACCGAACCCGGCGCGGCCTTGGCCAGGCGTTCGGCGATTTCACGCACGGCAACAGTCCAAGTGATGCGTCCGCCGCCGGCGCCGGGATTCTGGCGCTTAAGTTCGGTGAGACGATTGGGCGCACCAATCCATTTATAATTCAGGCGGCCGGAGTCGCACATCCACGCGGAATTGACGGCGTCGTTTTCGCGCGGCTCGTAGCGGAAAATTTTCTCCTCGCGCGAACCGATGATGATGTTGCAGCCGGTGGCGCAACTCGTGCAGACACTTTTGGTTTCCTTGAGAAACCAGACGCGCATCTGAAAGCGAAAATCCTTGGAGGTCAGCGCGCCGACGGGACAGATGTCCACGGTATTGAGCGTGTAATTGTTGTCAAAAGCGTTGCCGGGATACGCGCTGAGGGTGTTGTAGCTGCCGCGATTGACAATGCCGAGCGCGTCATCGCCCGCAATGTCCCGCGAGAACCGGATGCAACGGGTGCAAAGGATGCAACGCTCGTCGTCGAGAACAATGCGTGGACCGAGGTCCACGTGCTTGGGTTTGTGGACTTTTTCCTCGGCGAACCGGCTGTTCGCCTGGCCATAGTCGACGGAATATTCCTGGAGCTTGCATTCGCCGGCTTGATCGCAAATGGGGCAATCGAGCGGATGATTGATGAGGAGAAATTCGAGAACGCCTTCGCGCATCTGTTTGACGCCGGGCGTGGTGGTGTAAATCTCCATGCCTGGGGAGATGGGCGTGGCGCAGGCGATGGCGGGGCGGGGAGACTTGGCAATCTTGGGCGTGCCGTCGGGGTTGAGCAGCGGCTTGCGGTCGGGGCCCATGGCGGGCGTGCCGAATTCGACGAGGCACATGCGGCAGTTGCCGACGACGGGCAGCTTGGGATGGTAGCAATAATGAGGAACGTCCACGGTGGCCAGCGTGCAGGCCTGGATCATGGTGGTGGCCGTGGGTTTGCCGGTGAGCGGGTCTGGCATCGTCTTGGGCACGGCGATTTCCCGGCCATCCACCTTGACCTTGATGGTGTCCACCGGCGGCGGCACGGGTTTGGTTTCGGTTGTTGGTTCAGCAGGCATGTTTAACCGCGGTGAATATTCAGGATCCGGTTCATGATTTTTGATCCTGCCAAGATTGTTTGACTAATTCTCCGATCCTCGCAAAAAGTTCAGCGTTGTCATCGATGAATTTCCGGTCAACGGACAACTTAAAATACTTGCCGCTCGAATAAGGAATATTTTTTGTATCGAGAATCTCAGCGACACGTGGCAAAAGATTTCCATCAACCCAAAAATTCAACCATGACTTATTCCCTCTCGTTCTCTTGTAAAACCAGAAATACATATCGTTGTCGATAAGCAAAGACACATACGATTTTACAAATCTCAATTCGACCTTTGGAAAAACCTTCTCGAGGGCCTTAACAAGTGATTGCGCATTTTCGATGGTCCACGGCGCGTTCGTCTTCCACCAATCCTCGTTGTAAACTTCTCCGCGGCCTTCGGGCTCTTCTTCCGCGTCTTCAAAAAGATCAACGACTTTAACAAAATGTAAGGCCCTCTTCCCATCGGCATCGATAAGATTCGCTTGTATGCCGACCATTGGGATAGAGAGGCTGAGCAGGTGCACCACATTGAAAAACCGCCGGGTGATTGACTCGGCAACTAGTACAGCTATATGCTTGCGGTTCGGAAATCGTCTTTTTTCGAGATCCCAATATTCAATTGTGCGGATTATGTGGCTCTCGTCCGTAGCCCCCAACATAACCTCTACCTCATAATACGTGTCGTCTTCAGGGTCTTGGAGGAGCAAATCGAGCCGACCGCCCTTCGATTGGCGCTGCTCGCGCCGGAGCACAACAAGATCCCCAAGTCCGAGAATTGTAGGATTCTCATAAAGCTGATCCTGGAGCCAAAACTCGTCATGTCCGCAGTCCCGGATGCTCAAAGTTTTCGAAATGGCAATTGAATCGACCATTGTTTTCAGATTTTACCGCGATGCAGGTCGGCAATGGGGAAAATCATTTCGTAATCTCCCCACATCAAATCACCGTAGTGCAAGCGGAAGCTTTTAAACTTCCGTAATTGCCGATACTGCGCGAGGTCCGGGTTGCGCGCCTTGCGCAGGAACGGCTCAAAGTCCATGACCCGAACCTTGCCATCGCTGAACGTCAGACGAATGTTGTAGCCGGAAACGTATTTCGCTTCCGTGATCTCCAGGTAGTTTGCTGTTTGCGCTTTCATTTCAATCTTCGCGTAATGATTTCCGGCCTGCTTTGCTTCTTGAGCACAAAGAAGTCCACCCACCGGTGGACAATATCCTTGGCCTTCGCTCTGACCAAGACCTGAAAATCTCTCATCTTGCCGCTGGCCAGGGGTGGCCTCCCTTTCACGTTCGAGAAACGAATCCGCAACACTTTGCCATCCTTCAGAATGATCTCCGCCCTCGCCTGACCGCCTTGAAACTCGCCATGAACGTGAATCGGCTCGTGTTCATTCGCGTAGAAGAACACAATCAATCCAAAATACTCGTACAGTTTCGGCATGGCAATGTCAGTGTTGCGGGCTGGCGGCAATCTTCATTTCACCCGTGGGTCCGGCGCCGGTTGTCTGGCTGGCGCGGCGTTTTTCATCGGCTTCGCCCCTGGCTACAAAATCATCTTTGAACTTGGCGACGAAGCTTTGGACGGGCCAGGAACAGGCCTCGCCAAACGCGCAAATAGTACGACCGCCGGGGATGTTGTCGGCGATTTTTACCAGGTAATCGGCGTCCTGCTTGCGGCCTTCGCCGTGAGTGAGGCGGTGGAGGGCCTTGCTCATCCAGAGCGAGCCCTCGCGGCAAGGAGTGCATTGACCGCAACTTTCGTGAGCGTAAAATTCGCTGATGTTGGCGAGGGCGGCGACGATGTCGGTGGAATCATCCATGACAATAATGGCGCCGGAGCCGGACATGCTGCCGGCGGCCATGAGCGAATCAAAATCATAAGGCAGGTCGAGCATGTCCACCTCCTGCTCGACGTCCTTGCCGTCCACCTTTTTCTTGAGTTTGAATTTTTCGCCGGCCTTGAAAATCTTGGCGGAGGAACCGCCGGGGATGACGGCCTTGAGCTTGCGACCCGGGCGGAGGCCGCCGCCGAACGCGGGGTCGTTGATGAGCTGGCCGATGGTGGCCTTGCCGACTTCGATTTCGTAGTAGCCCGGCTTCTTGACGTGACCGCTGACGCTGACGATGCGCGTGCCGGTGTTGTTGGGCGTGCCGAGCTTGGCAAATTCCCCCGCGCCGAGCGCAACGATGTGTTTGACGGCACAAAGGGTCTCGACGTTGTTGACGATGGTCGGGCACTGGTAAAGGCCGAGCACGGCGGGAAAGTAGGGCGGCTTGATGCGGGGATAGGCGCGCTTGCCTTCGAGGGATTCAATGAGGCCGGTCTCCTCGCCGCAAATGTAGGCGCCCGCGCCGCGATGCACGTAAATTTCGAGATCGTAACCGCTGCCGAGAATATTTTTGCCGAGGAAGTTTTTCTCACGCGCCTCCTTCAGAGCCTTGTTCAAAAGCTTTGCGCCTTCGGGCATCTCGCCACGGATATAAATGTAGGCAAGCTTCACGTCGTTCGCGAAGCAGGAGATGATCATGCCCTCGATCATCTGGTGCGGATCCTTGTGGAGGATCTGGCGATCCTTGAAGGTGCCCGGTTCGGATTCGTCGGCGTTGCAGATAAGATAGATGGGCTTGCCGCTGCGGCGGTCCACGAACGACCATTTGAGGCCGCAGGAAAAGCCCGCGCCGCCGCGGCCGCGCAGGCCGGAGAGTTTCACGTCCTCTCGAATCTGCTCCTGCGGCGACATTTTTTTGCCCTCGGGCAGGTCCTTGGGTTGAATGGCCAGGGCCTTCTTCAGCGTTTCATAACCGCCATGGCGCAAATAGCAGTCGAGGTCCGGTGTGTAACCGGGCTGGTCGGCGTATTTGAGGATGAGACGGTATTCTGAGGGCATGGGCTGGTTAAGTGCGGAGCGCGGAGTGGTTCCAATCAAAAGCGCGGCTTGACTGGCGGGGCAGTTTGGGTAGCTTTAATGCGCAATTTTGCCCGATGGTGTAATGGTAGCACAACAGACTCTGAATCTGTTTGTCATGGTTCAAATCCATGTCGGGCAGCCAATTTCCATCTTCGATTTCGGATTTGTGATTTTGGATTGCGGAAATGGTCATTTGCATTTCTCCAAAATTTGTTCCGCCTTTTCATAGGAGACGCCCTCGTGAAAAACATCGTTGCACATCATGACGGGAGCGGTGCCGCAACTGGCCAGACATTCGACAAATTCGACGGAGAATTTGCCGTCCACGGTCGTCTGCAGGCCGTGGGCGTGGGTGTCGAGCCCGAGCCTTTTGCAGAAATAATCGCGAAGCTGATGCGAGCCGCCGAGGGCGCAACTGAGCGTGCGGCAGACCTTGATCTGATATTTGCCGGCGGGCTGCTGCCGGAACATCGGGTAGAAGGTGACGAGTTCGTAAACGTTGATGGGCTGCAAATCCAGCCGCGCGGCGACCCATTCGACGGCTTCCTTTGAGATGTGGCCGAAGTGCTCCTGCAGCGCGTGCAAGAACATGAGGGACGCGCTCCGCTTCTGCGGATAGTGCGAGACGAGCTCGTTCAACTCGGCCTCAAGCTGCGGTGGAACGGCGAAACTCATTTCAGCAGGAGGCCTCCAGCATCCAGAGGCTCTTGTCGAGTTTGCGCGAAATTTCCGTGAACAGGTCAGCCGTGTCGGCGTCGCCCAGGTCCGCGGAGGAATCGATGGCGGCGCGGATGGAATTGGCGGTGCGGGCAAACCGGTCCGCGATGGTTTTGACGTAGTCAGCCTCGGAGGAAATGTTTTCCGGCCATTCGGGCAGTTGCGAGGCCTGCGCGGTCATGCGGACGGTGCCGCGCGGGTAACCGCCGATCTGCACGGCGCGCTCGGCGACGTCGTCCCAATGCTCTTCCGCAGTGTCGGCCATGGCGTCGAAGAGCAGGTGGAGCTGGTAGAATTTCGTGCCGCGGACGGTCCAATGCGCCTGCTTGGTCTGGGAATAGAGGTCGCCGAGATCGGCGAGCGCCTGGTTGAGGAGGGCGATGAGCGCGCCGCGGGATTTGGCGGGCACGCTGTTCCGGGTGGGGTTCGTTTTTGAATTTTTCATGGTGGCATCTCGGGGTTAACGGTCACATTCCCCCATGACAAAGTCCAGCGAGCCGAGAACGGACACGGTGTCGCTCATCATGCAGCCGGGAAGCATGTGGGAGAGGATGCCGAGGTTGACAAAGGAAGGTGCGCGGATTTTGAGCCGGTGGGGCGTGCCGCCGCCGCGGCTGTTGATGTAAAAGCCAAGTTCGCCCTTGGGATTTTCCGCCCCGAAATAAATTTCGCCGGGCGGGGCGTTTTCGCCCTGGGTCACGAGAATAAATTGGTGGATGAGTTCCTCCATCTTGGTGAGGACTTTTTCCTTTGGCGGCAGGACGGTTTTGCCGTTGGGAATGGTAACGGGGCCGCCAGGCAATTGGTCGAGACACTGGTGGAGAATGCGCACGCTCTGGCGCATTTCCTCCATGCGGACAAGGTACCGGTCGTAGCAATCGCCGACGGATCCGGTGGGAATGTCAAATTTCAACTGGTCGTAAACGAGGTAGGGATGGGCCTTGCGGAGGTCATAATCCACGCCGCTGCCGCGGAGGTTGGGGCCGGAGAGGCCGAAATCAATGGCGTCTGCCTTCGAGATGACGCCGATGTCGCGGGTGCGGTCCACAAAGATGCGGTTGCGCGTGAGGAGTTTTTCGGATTCGTCGAAGTTGACGACGACCTCGTGAAGAAACTTGCGGCATTGGTCCGTCCAGCCGGGCGGCAGATCCCGGGAGACGCCGCCAATGCGGGTATAGGTGGTGGTGAACCGCGCGCCGGTGAGGGCCTCGATGAGATTATAAATCTTTTCGCGCTCGGTAAACGTGTGCAGGAAAACGGTGAGCGCGCCGACATCCATGGCAAACGCGCCGAGGCCGAGCAAATGGGAGGAAATACGGGCAAGCTCGCAGCACATGACACGGATGTACTGGCAGCGGGGCGGGAGGTCCTGCTGGATGCCGTGGAGTTTTTCGACGGCGAGAGCATAGGCGACGTTGTTGGCGAGAGGCGCGAGATAATCCAGCCGGTCCGTGTATGGAATGAACTGGGTGTAGGTCATGTTCTCGGCGATTTTTTCATCGCCGCGATGCAAATATCCAATGTCCGGCTCGGCCTTGGTGATGATTTCGCCGTCGAGTTCCAGCACGATGCGCAGCACGCCATGCGTGGCGGGATGGGACGGGCCCATGTTCAGGACCATCTTTTCGCCCTGCATGTCGCGGAGTTCTTCCGTGGCCGCGGAAGATCGGGCGGTGGGGTCTTTGAACTCGATGTCTTGAACGGTGGCCATGCGCTTAATTTTCGGGAAGGCGCGAGCGGGGTTCGCGGACAGTACTGTCCTTGCCGCCGTCAACGGTCACAAACGGACCGCCTTCCAGCGGCGCGGGCTTAGTGAAGGCGACTTCGGGCAATTCGCTGGGTTTGCCGGAAAGCGGGAAATCCTTGCGTAGCGGGAAATACGGGTAGCCTTCCCACATCAGGATGCGGCGCAAATCCGGATGGCCGCGAAAGCGGAGGCCCATCATGTCGTAGATTTCGCGCTCGTGCCAGTTGGCGGCGCGCCAGACGGCGGTGACGGTGGGAAGCTCGGATTTTTCCTCGCTGACATCGGTTTTGAGCCGGAGATGGCAGCGATGACCGTAGCCGTACAGCTCGTAAACGACAGTGAAGCGGGGGTCGTCGCCGTAATTGTCCACGCTGCTGAGGTCCACAAGGTAATCGAATCCGAGGTCGTTCTTCGCACAGGCGCAAACTTCGGCGATGCGTTCGGCATCCCGAACCTTCAACGTCACCTCGCCGCGGAATTCAACCGAGTCGGCGATGAGATCGTTAAATCTGGCTTTCAGTTGTTGGGCTAATTCAAGTGCGGTCACAGCGGTGAAAGGGATCAATCAGCCTTTTTCTGGTTCGCCATGAACGGTTCGTGGGCGACCTTGTTCTGGAGCTTGATAAGCGCGTCCAGCAGCGCTTCCGGGCGTGGCGGACAACCGGCGACATAGACATCGACGGGCAGGATGCGGTCCACGCCCTGCAAGACGGCATAGCTGCGGTACATGCCACCGGTGGAGGCGCAGGCACCCATGGCAATGACCCATTTGGGTTCGGCCATCTGGTCATAAATGCGCCTGACGGCAAGGGCCATTTTGTAGGTGACGGTGCCGGCGACGATCATGACGTCGGACTGGCGGGGTGAAAAGCGCATGACCTCGGCGCCGAACCGGGAGATGTCGAAGCGGCTGGCACCGGTGGCCATCAATTCGATGGCGCAACAGGCAAGCCCCATGGGCATGGGCCAGAGGGAGTTCTTGCGAAACCAGTTGAGGGCGGCATCCACGCGGGTGACGACGACATCACCCTCAATCTTGCTGTCATAGGCAATTTCCGTGCTGGTCGGCATAAGTATTTAAGGACGAAAACGACCGCCGGAATGAAGCTAAACAGGCCGGAAAAGGAGGGCAAGTTGAATTTGTGATTTTTTTCACAAGCGAATGGAAAGAGACGGCTCAGTTCGCCCCCGCGCGTCCGTTTTGGGCCGCATTCCCGCGAAATTTCGGCCAGCCGCCGCGGGCCATGCCGACACCGCCCTTGAATGCCTCGCAGATGGTCGTCAGGGCGCCAATGTAAACGGTCCCATCGCTGCCAATGGCAGGCGAGCCGAACACGCCACCATCCAGGGGCACGGCAAGCTGAACCGCGCCGGTGGCGTTCCATCGGTACAAATTGCCCACACCCTCGTTATTCCCGCCGCAATAGACCGTGCCGTCCGCCGCCACCACCGGCGCGCCTTCTATCATCGGATAACCGAAGTCCCATTTCTTGACCCCGGCCGGGTCAAGCGCGACGAACATGTTGTTCACTCCGAGGAAGATGTTGCCTGCCGCATCAAGAACGGGCGAGGATCCGCTCACGCCGCCGGTCCAAACATGCCACTTCTCCCGTCCGTCGGGATCCAGGGCGTACAACCGCCCATCAACCGAGGTGAAGATGATGGTTTCGTCGTCGCCGATGGCGGGCGAGGAAATGATCGGACCTTGCGTGGGGAATGTCCATCTGGCGCGGCCATCGGGGTTGAGAGCGTAGAAATTGTTGTCATGCGAGCCGAAATAAATCACGCCGTTGGTGCCGATGGCGGGGGAAGAATCAACCGGGCCGCCGGTGGGGAATTCCCATTTCCTGGTGCCATCGGGGTTGAGGGCGTAAAACTTGCCGTCCCAGGAGCCGGCATAAATAACACCGTTGGTTCCAATGGCGGGCGAGGAATCAATCCAGGCCCCGGTCAAATACGACCAGAGCAGCCTGCCAGCCGGGCTGACGGCGTAGAGTCTGCGATCGCGGCAACCGAAGTAAATGTTGCCATCGGCACCGATGGCGGGAGAAGATTTGATGTCGACCGGTGTCGGAAAAGCCCATTTCTGAACACCGCGAGAATCAATGGCCACAAGTTTGCCGCCGCTGACGTCGGAGTATTTTGTGCTCCCTGAAATGGTCACATAGACGACGCCGTTGGAATCGATCGCGGGGCAGCAATCAACGAAAAGGGAGGCGCCACGGACATCCCAAAGCCGGGGTGGATTCTGCGCGGACACGCGAGATGAAAAAGCCAGCTCCGCGAGCGCAATCCAAACAAACCATCTCGGCAAAAGCTTTTTCATGGAGCTTCTTCGTGCGGCACGAATTCGAACAATCCACCGCCACGGGAGAAACTGGCGACCGGATCGCAACATTGAGGCTCGGCCAGAATGAAGGCCGGAGTGCGGGTGGCGCTCAGAAAACCAATCAGGCAGAAGGAAAGCACCAAGAGAACGGCGACCTTCATTTTTGTGGAATCTTCTGGAAGACCCGGTTGTGCCCCACCCGCAATATCTCAAGAAATCGCTGACTATCAACCTCCCGCGCCACTTGCGAAGGCCCCGGATGTCCCGCCGTCGCAAACAACGGCGGGCGAAACCCCGTGTCCAGGCTCGCATCGTCCAAAACAATGATCCCTCCCGCCTTCACGCTTTCTGAACACACCTCCCAATCCTGCCGCGCCACTTCG
>DATMLG010000016.1:0-5106 GCA_035570675.1 Verrucomicrobiia bacterium
GGAATTGGTTACGACATCATCGCGTGCCATCCAATGTTCAGCGGGGCGGCGATCGGGCGGGCGGCGGACGTGGATTTTTGCCAGTTTGGGACGGCGGTGGAGACTTTGGACAACGGCGTGGTGCTGTCGGTGGGTTCGGCGATCATGGCGCCGCAGGTGTTCGAGAAGAGCATCAGTTGCGTGAACAATCTGCGGTTGCAGGAGAGCCGGGGGATTGTGCGCGGGCACACGATCTACGTGGTGGACATCCAGGACGGCGGAAACTGGGACTGGTCAAAGGGCGAGCCCCCGCACGACAACCCGGCGTATTACCTGCGCTTCTGCAAGAGTTACTCGCGGATGGGCGGGACGATGCATTATTTGCAGGCGGACAACGTGGCGTTCCTGCACAACTTGTATCAGATGCTGAAATGAACCGGGAAGCCGCCTTACGGGTTGTTGAGGAGGCGGACTTCGCGTTGGGGAAAGGGAATTTCAATCTTGCGGGTGCGGAAATGGTCAACGATGGCCTGGTAAATCTCGGCCTGCGCGGGGCTGAAATCGGGCACGGCGGTCCAGGGCTTGACGGCGATGGTGATGGAACTGCCGGAAAGATTGGCGATGCCGACGACGGGGGCGGGAGTTTTCAGGACGCGGGGGTTGCTGGAGACAATTTCCCGCACCACATTCAAGACATCAGGGAGGTCGCTGGTGTAACCCACGCCGACGGAGAGATCGAGCTGGCGGATGTTGCCGTAGTTGTGAAGAATTTCACCGACGATGTTGTGGTTGGGAATAACGACGCGGGACATGTCCGAATGCAGGAGGGTGGTGGAAAACAATTCGATGGTCTGCACCTGGCCATATACATTCAGGATTTCAACGTATTCGCCGACCCGGAAGGGCTTGGTGAAAATAATGGTCAGGCCGGCAAAGAGGTTTTTCAGAACGCCCTGCATGGCGAGGCCCACGCCGACTCCGGCGACGCCCATGCCCGCAACGAGAGTCACGATGGGAACGCCAAACTTGTCGAGCACCATCACCAGGACAAAAGCCATCACGATGAGGCGGACAACCCGGACGAGCAGCGTGCGCACCGGCGGCTCCATTTGGATTTTCTCGAGCCGGCGCGCGAGGGCGTTGCCCAGCCAGCGGGCGGCAAAAAGTCCGATGACCAAAATGATGATCGCACCGATGACCTGCATTCCGTAGGCGGTGCCGAAATCAACCAGTTTCTTCTGAATATCAACCAGCGTGTCGGTGGCCGAATTCACGGCGTTGGTGGGGGAGATTTGCAGCAGCATGGTCATTCGATGATGGCGATTAATTTATGGCGTCAAGCCGGCCGGCTTTCTGATTTTGGCGCGAATCGGGAAACCGCCCGTTCCGCACGGATAAGCATGATAGCAAGAGTTGGGCGACGGGCAACCGGGAAAATGCGAACCTGAATTGCAATGGCGAGAAAGGTACTAAAATACGTGGTCCTGGCGGTCATCGTGGTGAACGTCATCATCATCACATACGTCTTTCTGGGCGGCAGCATGCCGCCGCCCACTCCGCTGCCGAATCCGAATGGGTATGATGACTTTGTGAAGGCGGGGCAGATGGTGAAGGGAAATGCCACATTAGATTATGGCACATTGAACAGGGAAGATCTTGCTTCTCTTGTCGTGACCAATGCGGAGGTGTTGAAACTGGTGCGTTTAGGTTTAACCCGGAAGTCCCGTGAACCGGTTGACTATTCCACGAATTACAGCATGAGGCTCATGTCAGACTTGGCTTCTTTCAAACGGCTGGCATATCTTTTCGCAGCCGAGGGCCGTCTGGAGGAGTTGAATGGCCATCCGGACGATGCGGCAGAATCTTATCTGGATGGCATACGATTCAGCCAGGAACTCAGCCGCGGCGGGCTGATTACTTCCATGCTGGTTTGCATTGCCGACGAGCACATCGAAACAATTCCTCTGCAGTGGCTTCCCAATAGCTTAAACGCTGCGAAGTGCCGTAAAGTCGCCAGAGTTTTGGAGTCGATTGATGCCGAGGAAGAACCAATTGCAAACTTCGTCGAACAGGAGAGACTTTGGCGAAGGAAGATGTATGGACTTCAGGGACAGATCGAAAGACTGATCAACTTTAGAGCGCATCAAAAAAGCATGGATGGCGTGGTCGCTCGCGTTCAAGCGAACCAATTGCGCAGAAGAGGGATGATTTTGGCATTTGCCGCGCGGGCTTACGAATTGGAAAAAGGGAAGCTACCACAAAGTGCAGCGGATTTGGTGCCAGATTATTTGAAGGCCGTGCCGAAGGATCCAGTGACGGGGAAGGATTTGGGATTGGGGCAATGAAGATTAGGATTACGAGTAAGATTAAGAGGAGTGGAAAAGTCAGTCGCCGCGATAGACGCACTTTGCGGTGCAGGTTTCGGCGACGATGACTTCGGTCAAGTACGGGAGTTTCGGCTTCAACTTTTTCCAGATCCAGACGGCCACATTTTCGCTGGTGGGATTTTCGAGGCCGGGAATTTCGTTGAGGTAATGGTGATCGAGCTTTTCCCAAAGGGGTTTGAAGGCGGCGGAAATGTCGGCGTAGTCCATGAGCCAGCCGAGCCTGGGATCGCATTCGCCGGCGACGACGATTTCGGCCTTGAAGCTGTGGCCATGCAGGCGGCGGCATTTGTGGGATTTCGGCAGATGCGGCAGCAGATGGGCGGCCTCGAATTGAAAGGTTTTGCGCAGCTCAATGTTCATAACGAATTAAAAATTAAAAATGCAAAATTAAAAATTTGGGAAGGATCGCGGCAATTTTAGAAACGTCTCTTTTCATTTTTTGAATTTTTAACTTTTAATTTTGAATTGATTCACTGTTCCCAATCGGACCAGGTCACGAGGTCCGCGATTGCAGGCCGGCCATCATGACGCCAGAGCAAGGGCGGGTTCTGCATTTGTCCAAGCGGACAGACGCGGGTGACGCCCCAAGCGGCGAGTTCGGCGGCAAGCGCGGGGGCCCGGTCCTCAGTCGCGGCGAGACCAACGGTGGAAACCTGGCCACGGATGGCGTCGGCGCTCTGGAGCGCCTGGGTCAGGCCGGTGACGCCCTTCACGTAGATGAAACGGTTGAGGCAGGACAACTGGAAGCGCGGGTCGGCCTCGCAGATGACGGTCCACGCGGTGGAATTCTCGCTGAACCAATGGCGGGTGTCGGGCGAATGGGCGGCGCGGATTTCGTAGAAGGCGCGCCGGGAGGCGATGACGGCGGCGGATTCGGGCGGAAGTTCGCCGCGCGGCTCGGATTCTTCGCGACGGGCGAGTTCGCGGGCGAGGATTTCCGCGAATTGTTCCGCGGTTGCACCGCCGCCAAGCTCGACGTAAATGACATGCGGCGAGAGGCAACCAAGCTGGTTCCACGCGACGATGTCGGTCGCGGCACGGGCGGCAACCTTTTGCGGATGGAGGCCGGACAACGCCTCGTGCGCGATATAACCGAAGCTGACGCGATGCCCATAGCCGAGGAAACGCGTCTTCACGGGAACCTGGCGGCGGATTTTGTCCAGAGTTTCGTCGGCGCCGGTCGCGGTGACGCAATCGGCTTCGTGGAACAGGGGCGTTTCCAGATGGGCGGAGCCGCCGGGCCATTCGGCGATTTCCAGGCACGCGCCGAGTTTGGCATCGGCGTCGTAAAGCGAATGAGCGAAGAGGCGCGGCAGAAAGGACGAACCGCGGGCGCATTTGACGAATTGGGCGGAGCGCAGCAGGACGCCGAGGACGATGCTGGTGAAAGCAGGATTGGGAATGACGCCGCCGGTGATGTGGACAAGGAATTCCGGGCCACGGGCAATGGCGGCGCGTTGGGCGGAGGCGTCGGCGTTCGTGGCGCTGAGGCTGTCGAGGCGTTGCGCGTGGCCAAGGTCCTGGACGAGGAGGGTGTAAAGGTTTTTTTCCGTCAACTGGCGGAAATAGGCGTCGAGACCGGCGGCGAGCGTGGGCGCGGAAAAGCCGGTGGCCTTGGGGCCTTGTACGAGCGCAAGCACACGGAAGGGATAATCGGGCTGGAGCCAGCTTTCGGCGACATCGCTGAGGAGGCGAATCAAGGCGGGCGTGGCGCGGCCGGCGAGGTAGCGCTCGCGGTTGCGCTTCAAGGTCTGGCAGGCCTCCTCAATCATCACCTGGGTCAGGACGGCCTCGGGCGGCAGGTCCGCGAGAAAGTAGTTGGGCAAAGTCATTTGAATGCGGAATTCGAAGTGCGGAGTGCGGAGTGGCCGAAAAAAGAAAGCTCACCCTCACCCCTGCCCTCTCCCCCAGGAGAGGGTGAAGAATCTTCTGCTCGCGAAAAAGCCGGGCCAGCGCAGAGAAAGTTTCCGGTAAATCCCAGATTTAGCTTCTTAATTCTTGAGCGGCAGTTCATGGAGCTTCGATATGAGGGTTTGGTAGAGCGAACCGGTCCAGGCGGGAAGAGGCTTTCCAGGGGAGGAAACTTCGCCGACTTTGCGGAAATCAACGGGACTGATGATGACGGTCACGTTCTCAATGCCGGCATCCGCCGCGAGGACAAAGAGGTCTTCAGCGGCGGGATCGCCCATGGCCAAGCAACCGACGGAAGCCGCGCCGCCATGGATCATGATGTCACCGCCGAGATTGTCGCGGCCATCGAGGCGGGCCTGGTCGCGGTCGAATTGGTTGGGATAGCCGACGCGGAGGGCGAGATGGAATTTGCTGTTCGGATTGAGGGATTCGACAGGATAAATACCCTCGGGAACTTGCTGGTCGCCTTCGCGGAGCTTGGGGCCAGCAGACCCGCTGGCGGCGAGAATGGGATAGGAGCAAAGAAAACGAAGATTTTGGTTTGTGCCGGTGACATAGATTTCGAGGAGCTTTTCCTGTTTAAGACCAAGCAGGACTACCCGCGCGGGCGGATAGGAGACTTGCGCGGCGTCGAAGAATGGACGCAGGCGCGCGCGCGAGGACGGGCCGTATTCCTGGAGGCGGGCGGCGATGGAGGCGTCGGCGGAGTCTTTGGCCATATCTTGACGAATGGAAGTGCCATGATAAACCCAGAAGGCGAGCAGCATGAAGGGGAAAAGCAAAATGGCGGGAAGGATGAATCGTTTCATGGCGTAAATCAGGCGCTCAT
>DATMLG010000017.1:0-13634 GCA_035570675.1 Verrucomicrobiia bacterium
GGCGAGGTAATCCAGGCCCGGCTCGAGCTTTGTTTGCGCGAAGATGTGCTCAACATTCAAAATGTCCAGCTTCTCCCCATTCCCGCCGAGGGCTTCACTGTCGGCAAGACGCAAGAAGGACAAAGGACCCAGACCCGTGCGGGTGGTGCGAATTACACCGTCATTCCCGTCATCATGCTCTTTACCGCCGTCAAGACCGGCAGCCTCACGCTGGGCCCTTCAACCTGCAACCTGGATTTGTTGTTCGGGCCCGTCGATTTCTTTGGGCGGCCAAGCAACGCCAGGCATGTCAGCCTCACCAGCGACCCCGTCACGCTGCAATCCATTCCGCTCCCGGCCGACAACAAACCCTCCGGCTTCAGTGGCGCCGTCGGCAACTATACCATGTCTGTTTCCGCCGCCCCCACCAACATTGCCGCGGGCGACCCCGTCACCGTCACCATCCAGATTGCCGGCACCGGCGCGGTGGAATCCCTCGCGCTGCCCGAACAAACCGGCTGGCAGCAGTTCAAACTTTACCCACCCACCAGCGATTATCAGTCCGGCGATCAATTGGACCTTTCCGGCACCAAAACTTTCAAGCTCACCGCCGTGCCGGAAAGCATGGACGTCAAGGAACTCCCGCCGTTTACTTTCAGCTTTTTCGATCCCGAACAAAACGCCTACCGCACCCTCACCCAGCCCGCCATGCCGCTGATCGTGCGGCCCAGCGCGGCGTCGCTGCCGCCGCCCATCATGGCCACGGCAAACACCACGAGCGACAATCCCCCCGCCAAACAGGACATCGTCCATATCAAACCCTGGCTCGGCACCGTGGCCCGGCTCGGGCCGCCGCTCCTTGCCCGGCCGTGGTTTCTCGGCTTGCAAAGTGTGCCCGTCCTGGCGTGGCTGTGCCTGCTCGTTCAGCGCAAAAAACAGGACCACCTCGCCGCCAACCCGCGCCTCCGCCGCCAGCGTCAGGTCGAACGCATTCTGCGTGACGGCCTCAATGACCTTCGCCAATACGCCGCCGCCAACGAATCCGCGGAATTTTTCGCCACGCTTTTTCATCTGCTTCAAGAACGCCTCGGCGAACGGCTCGATCTGCCCGCCTCTGCCATTACCGAGGCCGTCCTCGATGAGCGCCTTCTACCCCTGGGCGTGCCGGACCCGACCATCGACCGCCTGCGCGAATTGTTCCACATCTGCAACCAGGCCCGTTACGCGCCCGAAACTTCCACCGAAGAACTGGCGTCACTCATTCCCCAGGTGGAGGCCGCGCTCGACGAACTCAAAAACCTGAAGCCATGAAATCGACCGCACGCTTCAATTTCAAATTCGTTCCCGCCATCACTCGCATGTTCTGGCTGCTGCCCGCGCTCATGATGTTCTTTCCGTTCGCCGCCCTCCAAGCCGCGGATTTCGCCGGCGGCTTCGAATCCGCCAACAAACTTTACGAGCAGGGCAAATATTCCGACGCGCTCACCTCTTACGACCAGTTGCTCAAGGCCGGCGGCGTGTCCGAGGCCGTGCTTTTCAACCGCGGCAACGCCTTGTTCAAGCTCGACCAGCTCGGCCGTGCCATCGAGTCATACCGCCTTGCCCAGCAACTTGCCCCGCGCGATTCCGAGCTGCGTGCGAACTTGGATTTCGTCCGCACCCGCGCCCGCGGCGGCGCGCCCTATCACACCGACCGCTGGCGCACCTGGCTCGATTCCCTGAGCTTGAACGGCTGGACCATCCTCACCGTGGCGGCATTCTGGATATTGTTCCTGCTGCTCGCGCTCGGTCAATGGCGGCGCGACCTTGCCCCCCGCCTGCGCAATCCCATCCTTGCCGCCGGTGCGGCGTTCCTGTTGTTCGGCATCTGCCTGGGAATCGAACTGGACGCGAATTATTCCACTCCGTCCGCTATTGTCGTCACTGGCGAGACCGACATCCGCAACGGCCCCTTTGACGAGGCCCCGTCCCTTTACAAGGTGCGCGACGGCGCGGAATTGACCGTCATCGACCGCAAGGACAACTGGCTGCAAGTCTCCGATTCCGCGCAACGCATCGGCTGGGTGCGTCAGGACCAAATCCTCATCTTCAATCCCGCCGCTCCCTCCTGGACGAAGTCGTAGTCGGTGATTTCCGCGTTTGCCTTGAGCTGGTTACGATTGACTTTAGAATGCGTGATTTGGTAGGGTTTGGGTTGGGTCTTCGGTTTTGAAATGACCCGCCAAATAACCATCCGCCGCCCATGCGAATCATTTGCCGGCTTTTGACCGGGCTTTTTCTCGCCCTCGGGCTTCAATCCGCCTCAGCCTTCTCACTCCTCGGCCCGTTCGAGCCCTGGATGACCACGAACCTGGGATTTAACAGTTTGTTTTTGGGTGTGGTGGACGTAGGCGGCCCGAAGGACATCAGTGAAGGCTATCGCTGGAATATCCCGGTGATTACTTACGGCTATGACCAGTCTTTTCTGGATTACTTCGGCTCCAACGGCGTCGCCGCCGTCGAAAGCGCCATCCAAGTATTCAACGACCTGCCGGTTGCCACGGAAACCAATCTGAACAGTTTTTCGCTGAATACCACGAGGATTAATTATCATGCGGCTCAACTTGGTCTTTCTGATCTTAAATCCTCCGCCTTGGCCCTTATCCTGGAGCAACTTGGCCTCACCTCACCGACCCGGTTTGTTTATGTGCTGCGCGATTTCACAGACATTAATAATCCCACGGTGATCATGCGTAACTTTGACCCGGTCACGCTTGCGCCTTCCTTTTACGTCAACGGAACAGGCTACTCTTACTTTGTATATACCAACGGTCAAATCTCGTTTTGCAACATTGTGCCGATTGATCCTGGATCCCAATTCCCAAGCTTCAGCGCGGTTGCGGATTATACATTCAATTCTGACAATCCAGGCGCGTTCTACGCTGGCCTTACCCGCGATGATGTCGGGGGATTGTATTACTTATACGGCACCAACAATTTCGCCCTGGAAAATCTTATACCAGGAATCCATGGCACAGGAACCAACGCCAGCAATTTTGTCAATTTGGCCATTCGACCGGGAGTAGGGAATATCACATTTCAACGCCTGACCAACGATCAGTGCGGTGGATTTGTTCCCCTGACCATTTGTTACCAGGATGCGTATTTAACGAACAACACGCTTCAACACCAGATGCTGAAACGCGATGTCAAACAGCCGGACGTCTTGTTTACCGCCGCCCATCTAGGTTTTTACCAATATTCACGCACCGGCACATCCAACTGGGTCAACAACGGCGCTCCTTTGCAAAATGGTCCCGGTGTCATTCAACCGCCAGTAGCGATTAATTTTGCGCGGGTGGGCCCCATTTTCTCTCCCGTCGATGGCATGTATTCCGGCCCCGCGGATTTCTACGCCGGGCCGTCCGGTTGGGCATCCTTCGACGGTTCCACGAATGCACCCATCGTTTATCCCGCCGATTCGAGTAACAATAACTCCACCGCAGTCAATCTTGAACTGTCTGAACCTCCCTACGCCCCAATAGGTCCGGCATTTGCCACAACTTGGATGCTTGCCGGCCAGCATGACAAAGTTTTCCTTTTACAGACTTCTACCAACCTGTCTACCTGGTCAACCATCACCACCGTGACCAACACCGGTCAGGACGTGGGATACTTTGATCACGTGCTACCCAGCACCCCGCAGCGTTTTTTCCGAACCGTCCCTCAATAATCAGTCCTTGGCATCCGCTCCCGCTCTTACGCCGCCACCGCCTCCATCTTCCTTCCTGTCCGCGTCCGATACAACACATCCGTCACGTTGCGCACGTACTGCTCGTCGGTGATGCCATCCGTCGCTTCCGGCGGAAACTCCGCCTTCGCCCGGAAATGTTCGGCCAGGTCACGGAACAATTCAATGCGCGCCGCGGGCTCAAATTCATCCCGCCGCAGCAATGCCTGCAGCAGCACCGCCGCTTCCGCGGGTGAAATGCGCTGACGCAGCCGCGCTTCCAGGTGCGGATATTGCCGCAAGGAATTGAACTTGCCCGCGAGCAGTTGTTTCAGGTCCGGCTCGGTCACGCGCGGGTAGCGCACCACGATAGTGTTCGCCGCCAGATCGCCGAGGCGCTGGCATTTCCGGTTCATCAAACACGCCACGCCGCCCACGAAATACAGCCCCGGCAGACAGTCTACAAACCGCAGCAGGTTGCGCATCATGATCTGGTTGAATTGCAGCCGCAGCCCCTGCGCGTCCACCACCCGCAACCGCAGCATCCGTTTCCCGATGGTCTGCCCGCGCCAGCCCCATTCGCACAACGCCCCGTAACCGATGCTGATGACGAAATATCCCAGCGCCGACATCGCGCGCGCAAAGTCCGCGCTGACCACTTGCAGCAAAATCAGCGCGTAATTCAGCGCGGTCATGCACGCCATGATCACCATCAAATCAATGACCCACGCCGAGGACCGCGCGACCGGCCCCGCCAGCAACTGGGAAAATACAATCCCCTCCGGCGTTCGTATCACGTGAATGTTTGTTTTTTCGGCCATCTCAAAAAATCATTTGGTTTCTGTTGCGCGCTCAACCTCCGGCGGCGCCGCGGTTTTTTCGCCCTTCTTGCCGGACCTCGACAGGAACACGCACAGCAGCGTCAATTCTACCAGGCCGAACAAAATCTTGTCCGTGTAGGGAATCACCGGCTCGTGATACTGCGAGAGGAACGATTCAATAAACCCCGCCCAGACCAGCATAACGCCCACGCCGAATATCAACGTCACCAGGTCGCCCGAGACTCCGCGCAGCCGTTTCCACAGCGGGTCGCGGTTTCCGCGGCCAATCAACGCACCCGCCAGCATCAGTCCCGCCTGTCCGGCAATCAAAATGGCCGGGATTTCAATCACCCCGTGCGGCAGCAGCCAGCCCAGCAGAAATTTCGTCTGTCCCGCGTGGATGTAATCCACCGCCACCGCACCAAGGATGATGCCGTTGTAGAAAAGCATGAGGATCGTCCCGATGCCCCAGCTCATTCCCAGCGCCATCGTCGCTATCGAGACCCGCGTGTTATGCGTCATCAACTCCGCCGAGAAGGTGGCCTTGACACCCTGCAACCGGTCGCCCGTCGCCGATTCCTCCTCATGCACGCGTTCCGACGGGTCGCCTCGCAAATGCTCGAACGGCATCAGCACCGGCTTGGAATCCGGGTCGAACGCGATGGCGAATCCGCCGAACGCGCACCCCGCAATCGTGATGCCCAGCGAAAGCCAGAATGCCCCCGCGTGACGCCGGAAGGTCCGCGGCAGCGTTTCAAAAAACCATTTCAGCGGCGAAAGCTTTCCCTGTTTCTCGCGCGTCTCGTGAATTTCCCCGTACGCCCGCGCAATCAGGTTCTCCAGGTAGCGCCGCGTCTCGGGTTCCGAGGAGAAGGTCATGATTTTGCCGAGGTCCGACGCCGTCCGCTCATAGAGATAATGAAACCGTTCCAGATCCTCCAGTTTCAACTGCAGGTTCGGCTGGTCCTCCATGCGGTCGAGCATTTTTTCGAGCGCGGCCCAGTGCGGCCGTTCATTCGCCACGAATCGTTGGAGGTCAATGATCACAGGAGCTGCCTTTGCTTGACGTTCAGATATTGCGAAACCAGTTGCGCGCTCAACCGTTCATTTCCCAGCAGCGAAAATTGAACTCCCCGACGCTTCAACACTTTTTCCAGCTCGCGCAATTTCTGCCAGAGCAAATGGCCGCCCAGATGCCGGAACAAATCATCCGTCGATCCCACGTCTGGGGAAGTGAACAGCGGCGCCACGCCCGGCGGCGTGATCATGTTCACCAAAATGAGATGCTGCCGGCAAATGAGGTCCACGTTCGCCGCAAAACTGGCCGCCAGCAGCGGGTCATCCAGTGATGTCAAAACCACCAGCAACGCGCGCCGCCGCATGCGCAGCCGGATGAACGAGCACAACTCGTCGCAATCCGGCGTCACCAGGCCCGGTTGCAGCGTGTAAAGCGCGTCCCGGCATGCGCTGTAATGCGCGCTCCCGTTTCGCGCGCGCACAAAGGTTCCCACGCGGTCGGAGAACGTCAGCAGCCCGAACAAATCGCCCTGTTGCTCGGCGGCCAGCCCAAGCACCAGCGCCGCGGTGATGAACCGTTCCAGCACCGTCGTCTCGCCGGCCACGTCTCCGATGGTGCCTGCGGCCATGCCCGCGCGTGCCATCGGCTGGATGCGGGCGCTCAGCCGCGACGAGTCGATGATTACATAGACTTCCTGCGTGCGCTCGATTTGGAAGACCTTCGTGATGGGCCGCCCGCGTTTCGCTGTCGCCTTCCAGTGTATTTCGTCGTAACCATCGCCCGGCACATACTCGCGCAATTTCTCAAAGTCGCGCCCTTTTCCGACCTGCCGCCGCGCGTGCAACCCGAACATTCCCCGGTTCAGAAACAAGGCCGCCAGATTTTTTCGCTCGGTTAACAAGTTTGGATAAACCCGGAACTCCGAAGGCGTCGGCAGCCGGCGGCGCATTCCCCAAAATCCCAGCGGCGAGCTGCCTTCCACGTAAGATTCACTCACCTGATAGCGCCCGCGCCGCGCCGGACGGCACACCCATTCCAGGCGCGACCATTCGCTGGCGCCCGGCAATTGCGCGTCAATTTCCGCGCGTTCCAGTTGAATCTCGCCGGGCAACGCCAGCGCCAGTCGCAGCATCTGCGGCTGCTGGCGTTCGTTGCGAATGCGCATCTCCACCTTCGCGTCCCGGTTCCGCGACATCCGCACTACTTCCGGCAGATGCAGTTCGATGCCGGCCAGACCCCGGCCCGCGCCCAGCGCATCCGCCAGCACCAAGACCGCCAATCCGCCCATGAACACAAAGGAGACCGCCGCCGCGGACGGTTCCACCGCCGCCAGCAGCGAGAACGGCAGCACCACCAGCGCCACCCAAAGCAACAATCTGGAACGCGGCACAATCATCGCGGCACGGCAATTTGCTGCAATATCTGTTGAATCACTTCCGCCGTCCCCAGCCCCTCGATCTCAAACTCCGGCCGCAGAATCAGGCGGTGCTCCAGCACCGGCACCGCCATGGCCTTGATGTCGTCCGGCGTCACAAAATCGCGGCCTGAAACCGCCGCGTACGCCCGGCAGGCCAGCATCAGCGATTGTGTCGCGCGCGGTCCCGCGCCGACCAGGATGCTTTCGTGCTGACGCGTCGCGCGAACCACATCCACGAGATAGCCCGTCAATTCATCGCGCATCACGATGGCCTCCAGTTGCTGGCGCAGCCCGACGATATCTTCCGGCTTGATCACTGCCTGCACCGCTCCGCTGTTCAGGAGCGCCTCGGGCGATTCCCGGCCCAGTGTGCGCTGCGCCAGCGCCAGTTCCTCCGCGAGTTCCGGCGGCATCATCGAAATCTTCAACATGAACCGGTCCTTCTGCGCCTCGGGCAGCGGGTACGTCCCCTCATACTCGATGGGATTTTGCGTGGCGAACACCGTGAAATTCGGCGGCAGCGTGTGTGTTTCCCGGTCGATGGTCACCGTGCGCTCCTGCATGGCTTGCAACAGCGCCGATTGCGTCTTGGCCGGCGCGCGGTTGATTTCATCCGCCAGCAGAAACGACGTGAACACCGGCCCCTTGATCAGCGAAAACTCGTTGCGCTGCAAATTGAACACGTTCGTGCCCGTGATGTCGGCGGGCATGAGGTCGGGCGTGAACTGGATGCGGTTGAATTCGCTGCCGAGCACGCGCGCCAGTGTCCGGACCAGCAGCGTCTTGGCCACGCCCGGCACGCCTTCAATCAGCGCATGCTGGCCGGAGAAAATCACGATGAGGGCCTTTTCGACCACGTCATGCTGGCCGATGATGACCTTGGCCACTTCATGCCGCGCCTGGGCGAGCACTTCCTTCAGATGTTCCGTGTTCATAGTTGTCGGTTCAGGGTTGCCGGGACCGGGCGTTGGTGCCCGGCCGTTCTTTCGCTTCTCGCAAAATTATTAAATCGCCGCGGCTCATTCAGATGGTTTCGTCGCCGGATTTTCCAGCGTGTTTGGTCCCGCGATTGGCATGCGCGTGGAGGACCCGTCCTTGAGCGCCCGGCAGATGGCCTGATACGTCTCGACCGGATGACGTTGCGCAGGCGGCAGCGCGTTCCCGGCGGCCATCGCCTCCTGTGCGCGCGCCAGCCGCGCGGCCGGATAAGTTCCGCGGACGATTGATCTGCGCCACTCGGCCACGCAGACATTCAGGACGTCGCCGGCGGCGATGTGCCGGCGCAGTAAATTCACGAACCCCGTGGCAGAGTCCTTCCCGCTCACAAAATCCTCCGGCTTTTCCTCCGCCGGACCCGGCGCGAAGCGGGACGAGTTTTTCCAGATGAACAGACCGGCCAGCAGCAGCAGACCCGCTACCAGCCCGTGCAGGCGGTACTTGCGCACCAGCATGGCCACGCCCGGTTCCTCCACGATCCCCAGGTGCGCCTCGTCAAACATCACCCGGCTCGACGGACCGATCACCCATGCGAGCAAATCCGCGTGCCGCTCCTTGAGCATCGCCTCATTGCTCAAAAAATAGGTGTCCGTGCAAAACACCACCGTCCCGCCTCCAAACTTCCGCTCCACCATCACCGGCGCGGCCTGCCTCGCATACACCACCTTCCAAGCCGGGTCCAGATTGGTGAAATAACTGCCGCTGTGCCACGACAGCGACAACGGCAGTTCCGGCTCGTCCTGACTGGTCACGTTCACCGGGTCATAGGCGTCTCCCTCGCCTTGCGGCAAACGCTTGAAGCCAAAATCCAGCCCCCAGCGGTCTTTCAGCGATATCGTCGCAAACAGTTCCTCATGGCCGTTCTTCATGGTCTTCTTCACCCGCCCGGGCTTGATCGGCACCGAGTTGGTTTTTCCGTCGTTCCCCGGCTTGTCCGTCTCCTCCTTCAGGTTTTTCTCCCGCGCTCTCGCGTAAAAGGACTCTCTGGTTTCTGGAAAAAAGGCAACCACCAGCCGCCCGCCGCCTCTTACAAACGTTTCCACCTCCCGGAACGTGTCCTCCGGCATGTAGCGCCATTCGTCGCGATCCCCGGCCAGATGCATATAGGTCGTGTCACGGCCCTCGGGCAGTTCATTGTTCGCGCTGAAATCCCGGCTCGGCGAAATCCCCGGCACCCGGCCCAGGCTTTCATAAAGCGCGCTCGTGCCCAGCGGATCGGCGCGCAGCGTGGAATAGGGCGGATAAACATCGCCGCTCTCAAACCTCAGTTCGAAGAGCCGCACGATTCCGAACACAAAAACGGACGCGCAGACAAAAAGCAGGATAAGCGGGAGCTTCCGGTTCATCAAAATGCCTTGATCCTTTCCACGTTCGCCACGAACTGGCCCACCAGCCCCGCGTCCACTTCATGCAGTCCATACCAGCTCCGGTCAAACACGACGACGTTTTCACCGAACGACGACAGCAGCTCCGGCAGCGAATGACCCCGCCGGCCCAGTTCGCGTTCATAGTCCCGGTTCGACTTGAACTTGGCGATGGTGATGAGGCTGCGCGCCGCCAGATGCGCCAGGCTGGCAAAATAAAATGCCCGCAGCGCCAGCCGGAGTTCCCCCCGCTCCAGCAATTCCCGGCCCAGCTTGATCCATCCGTCCTCGGGCAATTGTTCCGCGCCCACGTTTTCATCCGCCAGGTCCGGCACCATGGGGATGGCCTGGCTCGCGACCGGCGCGCCGCGGCGTTGGGACCGATACCACGCGCGCATCACAAAAATCACGAGCGCGCAAACCACCACCGCGAGGAGCACGTATAACAGCAATTGCAGCGACCCCATCCAATCCGTTTTGTGTTCGCCGCCGCCGGACGTGCGCCTTCGGAACCAGCGGTCCAGCCATCCTCCCACCCATTCGAGAAATGATTTGATCTCAGTCTTGAGCCAGGTCGTCGCCCGGTCAAAAAAACGGCCCACCGGGCCCTCGTCCGTGTCGTCTTCCACGGTTTTTTCCCGCGGCAGACGCCATGCATATTTGGATTGGTGGATGACGCCGTCGATCGCCTGGTCGAGCTTCGGCGGGGAAATTTTTGCATCCGCGCCCGGGACGGCGGCATCGGGCGGCGGCGCGCCCGGTTCATCCGCCGCCTGCAGGACCGGAGCGGCCGCCAGTCCCAAAAAAATGACGAGGACCGTTGCCGCTAATTTTACCGACGGTGCGAATCCCTTCAGTTCCGCCTTCAAATCTTCGCCGGATTTGAGGGACTCGCCGTAAAAGCAGCGCAACACGTACACCGCCTTGACGATGGGATCCACGCAAAGATAAGTCAGCCCGAACGTCGTCGCAAAAAAGGTCGTGTTGAGCATGCTCCAAGGGCTTTGCACATAAACCGAATCCACGCCCAGAATCATCTTCAACAAACCGGGGAGCGAGAAACACACCATGACGAGGTTCAAAAAAATGCAGAACCCGAAGGCCGTCAGGATCAGCAGAATCACGAAATTCTGCCGGGGCCAAAGCAGGCACTGCCGCCAGGCCCGTTTCAACGCCAGGGTGATCTCCGGTTCCTCGCCATCCCCCAAGGCGGTGACATTTTGGTAGAATGGATAGGCCCAGTTAAACGGGATCACGATTAAAAGCATCGCCGGCAATATGAACACACCCGGCGCGCTCAACACCATCGAAAGGATTACCATGGCCGATGGCTGCAGCGCGGCCTGAATGATGAACACCCGCGCGCACCGCCGCAGCCCCCAGCGCGGCGGAGGCGCCCCGGCCGCCCATGCGCGCAGATTGGCCGCGAACACCGTCTGCCAGAACTTCATCCATAGGAAAAGCAAAGCCAGCCCGAGCGATGAACCGCTCAGGTGCTGCAACGCAAACGGGCTGCGGCTCATGTCCGCCCAGAAGTACAGCAATCCCAGGACAAACGGCAGGCTGCCAAAATAATATCCCGCCAGCAAGCCGCCCGGCGCGCGGCGCAGCAAATGGACGGCCTCCTCGACCATTTCCATCGCCCCGCGGCCGCGTTGTCTGCGTTCGGTTGGTTTCATTTGTCCAGCCAGTTCACCTGCCAGAGCGTTCCTTCATGAAACGCGGCGGGAACCGCCAGCAATTTCTCGCCGGCCTCATAAAAAAAGAACCACAGCACCATCACGCCGAGCAGACACTGGCCCAGCTGGAAAATCCCCGTCAACGCCCGGCGGCGGCGCAACGGGCGCTCCAGCAATTTCCGCAGGCACGCCGCGCAGATGCTCCGGTCATCGTGCTCCGTGATACATTCCCGGCAGAAATATTGCCGGCACTCCAGACAGCGCGCCACCGCCTCGCGTTGGAAGTGGTTGAAGCACCGTTGCTGGGACAGGTTTGGCACAGTTCAAACTTTCGTGTTCATGCCACCGGCGGTTCCAATGGCGCATTGATATCCCCTCCCACCGCAAAAGCCGCGCCCGGCCCGGCCGCGTGGCCCATGCGCGCGGCAATTTCCCCCAGCGTGATTTCCCCCTGCGCCGCCACGATCAACGGCCGCACGCGGGCCAGCACCTTGCGCGCCCGCCGCAGACGGCGCAGCGACGGCAACTCCTCCGTCTGCACCGCCGTCTTCAAGTGGCATACGCAGGTCGGCCCCATGAGAATGTTCGCCACCAGAAAGGCCAGCAGCACCGCAACAATGATCCACCAAAAAATTGCGAATCCATCGGTGAATCCCCCGGCAATGCTCAGGCTCAATGCCAATGCCAGAACCACACAGACCAGGGGCGTCAGGACCTCGTTGATGGTTCTGGCCGTCCTGGTTTTACGAAGTATCACGGCCTGGATATCACGGAAATAAAACCGTTTGTAGTCTTCCGCGTACCATTGGTAATCCACGGAGAGCACGTGGTCCCTGGCCAGCCAGAGCCTTGTGCGGGCCGCGGTGGCGATACCCTGACGGCGCACGCCCCTTCCCGGCAGGCGGCGATATTCTATGTCTTCGGAAGCCATTGGGATCAATGCAAGTGCGCGTGCCTGGGAGTAAGGACAAAAATAAGGTAGGCATAAAGAAACCACCCCAGAAGCGTGAGCGACGCAAAAATCACGGCGAGAATGAAGCGGATTTTTGTGCGGCGAACAATGCTGCCGGGAGTATTCCAATTTCGGACGACCAGATAGATGGCGATGGGGGAAGTGAAGATGGTCAGGCAGGCTCCAAAAAAAGTCACTGCCGGGAGCAGGGCCAGGGCCAGGGCCGCGCTGTCATAAAGAACCCGGTGATTTTGGAGGCTCTTGATCTTTCCCTTTCTCTTGCCGGTCTCCAGGCAGGAGGGACAGATATGCTGGCCGTCGAGTTCGCAGTCGCACAAGGCGCATAGAAAGCGGCCGCAGGCATCGCATGGGAGCACAGCCTTCTTTTGCGGATGATAAAAACAACTGGACTCGCTTTCCTCCATGATTGCCTCGCCGGTCTGCCCCGGGGCAAAGCTCTGGAACAGGGCGGGAAAAACCTCCACCTGCAAATCCTGGCCGCAGCCCGGGCACGGGGCTAGGCCGGGCAGGTTGAAAACATCTCCCGGCAGTGGCGCCGTGCATCTTGTGCAGGTGACCAGCGGGATGCTCATCTCGGCTTAATTGTAAATGACGCGCGTGCTGCACATGCGGTCGTGCAAGGCCCGCTTTTCATCGTCAAACCCGGCCATGATGTAGCCAATGGCGCAGATCAGGGAGCTCACGATCTTGGAAAAGTATCTGGCCACGGCCGTGCCGTAGGAGACCGGGGCGCCGTCGGGGGTCACCACCCGGATTTTGCAGGCCATCTTGCCGAGCGTGGCCCCGTATTTGCCAATCATGATGACTTCATACAGCACGGCGATGAGTATCTGCACACCCAGCAGGGCAAAATACAAGGGGCTCACCTGGCTGGACATCCGGGAACCGCCCAAGGCCGCGGCAAATCCAAAACCGAACGCCAGCAGAATGGCCATGTTCACCGCCTTCAGAATCAAACCGTCCAAAAAAACCGCCGCGAACCGCACCCAAAAGCCCGCATAGTTCAGCCGGCCCTCCACCCGCACATTGACACCCTCCCGCATCTTCTGCACGAAGATCGGTTTGCAGTTCGCGCAAACGCGGGCCTCGCCAATCTTGATGGTGTCACTGATCGGAAACATCTGCCCGCACTCCGCGCAAATCGCCTCCTCCTCGCCTATCCCTTCGACGACCGCGCCGCTGGAGATTCGCAAGCCGCCGGGTCTGACCTGGCCGTACGCCTGCCAGGTGGCCATGCCTTCCCGCCAGACCAGGGTTTCATTCGTGACCTTCCCGCCGGCGGCCAGCGCCTCCAATCCCGCGTCGTCCACCGGCCCCGCCTGTTTTCCCGCATCCACGTAATACCAGTTCATAGGTTATGTTAGGGTTGTGTTGCTCTGGTTCAGGATTGTTGTCGCGGCCAAGCGTGGTTGTGTCCCCCGAAAAAAGCAAAATAAATTTGCCGCCAACCTTCCCATTCAAATTGCCGCCGGTGGCGGTTCCCCATAACGCTGGGCAATGGGCATCCGCCGCCCCACACCGAAGGCCTTGCTCGTCACCTTCAAGCCCGGCGCGGCCTGCCGGCGCTTGTATTCGTTGGCGTCAATCAGCCGCACCACCCGTTGCACCATTGCCGGGGCAAAGCCTGCCGCCACGATTTCCGCCGAGGTTTTTCCCTGAACTACATAGGCGTCCAGAA
>DATMLG010000018.1:0-3988 GCA_035570675.1 Verrucomicrobiia bacterium
GGCCACAGTTTTTCAGCGGGGAACATTTTCCGCAAAGTCTCCAGCGGCGGCGGCTGCGGGCCGGGGCCGGTCTCGGTGTTGAAGCCAAAGGCCCCGCCGTGGGTGGTGTCGAGATACCAGTAATTCGGCGTGACGTAATCATACGGGCCGTTCATTTTCACCGCCGACGGGCCGCTGATGGCGCTGGCGTCGTCGCCACAGGTTTTGAGCGTCGGCCGCGTCGGGTCAATGAGCGCCAGCAATGAGTCGTATTTTCTTTCAAGTTCGGGGCGCGGAAGCATGTCGCTGCCGAGAACCCAGACGAAAATGCTCGGATGATTCCGCAGCCAGAGAACCTGGTCGCGCAAATAATTCGTCGCCAGCGTCATCTCCTCCTCCGTGATGAAGCCGCCAAACTTGCCGGTCTTTTTGCCGAGATAATCCTCCCACTCCCACTGACAGCTCCAGCCGGGCATGATGAGCAGGCCGTTTTCATCCGCCAAATCGTAGAGCCGCTGGCTGCTGCCCCAGATTCCTTCGAGCCGGATCGTGTTCAAGTTCATCGCCCGGGTGTATTGGATTTGCGCCTCCATTTTTCCGGGGTCCTCATCCAGCAGCAATTCATCCGCCCAGCCGCCGCCGCGGATGAGGATTTTTTTGCCATTCACCTGATAACCCCGGTAACCGTCGGGCGTGATATAGTCAGACACTTCGCGGATGCCGAAACGAATCTGGTTTTGGTCGCTCGTTTCATCGCCGACGGCCGCGGTTATTTTCAGATCGTAAAGCTGCGGCGCGCCCAATTCCCACGGCCACCACAATTGCACCCCGTTGAATTTTAATTCCGGGTGCGCTTCCGGCGTCAATTTGATGGAGCGTGTTTCGCCGGGCTGCAAGGTGAATCTCTCGCTGGCGGCAACCGCGCCGATGTCAACGTGGACGGTGGTTTCAACTGCGTGACTGGCGCGATTCACCAGGTCGGCGGAAATGGTCAGCGCGGCATTTGTCCAGGCGGTGTGATCAATTTTACTTTCCACGAAAACATTTTCGAGCTCAACGGTCTGGTAAAAATGAAGTTTGACCGGACGGAACAGGCCCATATTGCGGTCAGGCGGCTTCGGATTCCAATCCACAAAACCCATTGTGAAATCACCGGGCCGGGGAGGAAAAACTTCCACGGCCAGAACATTGTTGCCGGACTTCAAATGTCCGGTGACGTTGAAATTGAAGGTGCGAAACGCGCCGAACGTCCGGTCGGCGGCGGCAATCTGCCGACCGTTCAGCCAGAGGTTGGCGCGATAATTGATGCCCTCCAGAATCAAGCCGGCATTTTGCCCGGCCTGGTCGGCAGTCAAATCAAACTGCTTGCGATACCACCACGGGCCGGCGAATGGCGCCGTTGGTACCGCGGCGAGATTCGTGCCAAAATAAATGTTGGTATAAGTGCCATCCTTCACCAGGGCGGAAAGCACGGTTTCGGGCACCGAAGCAGGGTGCCAGCCGGCGGTGTTCAGGGCGTCCGAAGAAATCATTTTCCCGTCCTCTTTCAAGAGCGCGGACGCCTGGATTTGCCAGCCATCCGGCAGCTCCATGAAATCTTGCGCCCACAGGCTCGCCAGGCTGCACAGACCGGCGGCCAAAATCATTGGTAACTTCGTCAACACAGCTTCCGCGATTGTCACGAAGTGAGGCGTTTAACGCAAGGACGCAGAGACGCAGAGACGCAAAGGAGGGGAAAGGATTCAACCACGGATGGACACGTATGGACACGGATTAAGGCTAGTGGCGGGAACTTGCAAAAGAATATGGAACGGTTATTCTCGGCGGATGGAAAAGGGAAACGCTGCATCGTAAAAACGAGGAAATTAAAGTAGCCCCGTGCAACAAAACATACCTATGCCTCCAGATCTTCAAAAGAAGTTGGATGCGATTGACCTTGAGGTGCGAAATCTCTATTTCAAATGGAAATTCTTCAGCCAACTTTTCACCGACCCAGATCGAGTCAGCATTCTCAACGCCACGGCAGGTTCGCTGTTTCAATCAATCGAAGACTCGATGTTGTCCGATATTCTTTTGTCCATTATGAGGTTGACCGACCCTCCAAAATCGGTGGGACAAGAAAATTTATCTTTTGCGAGCCTCATTCAAGAGATTCCCAACGGGTCGTTGCGAACGGAGGTCTCGAAACTTTCGGACGTTGTAAAAGGAAAAACGAGGGATATAAGAACGTGGCGGGACAAGAAGCTAAGCCACAACGATCTCGGCAAAGCCCTCGGGAGCTTTTCTCTGCCACCAATCCAAAAAAAAGATCTGACCGACACATTGGAGCTTATTCCAAGGATGATGAATTTAATCCACGGATATTTTAGCGACACCGAAGTGAGGTATGACATGTCCATTACATCTCAGGACGGTGATTCACTGCTTTTTTTTCTGGAATATGGCTTGGATGCCTGGGGCGAGGATAAGCGAAACCAAAATTTGGATCGGGTTCACAAATTACGAAAGAAATGGGCTGCGAATAAACGCAAACCGCCGTCCGATTAGTTTCACGTTCGCCCTCACCCTAACCCTCTTCTCGTAGCAACGGGCAGTGAGCGTAGGGTAGTTGACATAGTCGTGCGTATTGTTGATGGCTCATTCCACAAGACCGATTCGTCGGAACTTGCATTTAGGATGGCAGGTATCTTCGCTATGAAAGATGCTATTGAGAAGGCCGATCCGATTTTGATTGAATAAAAGACCCCATCCAAACGCTCACCCTCACCCACTCCCCAGGAGAGGGTTTTCGCGATTTCCGTTTCGTTGGGAATTTCCGCGACGGGATTTGGAGGGAATCGTGCCTAACGTGAAGGGGCCGTTTCCATGTTGCCGAGGGGGCGGGCATGAGGTAGAGTGTTGGCCTATATGACGTTGACGGAAAAATTGATGGCGCGGGCGTCGGGCAAGGCGAAGGTCACGGCGGGCGAGAATGTGTGGGTGTCGGCGGATGTGCTGATGACGCACGATGTTTGCGGGCCGGGGACGATCGGGGTGTTCAAGCGCGAGTTCGGCAAGGACGCGAAGGTGTGGGACCGTCAGAAGATTGTCATCATCCCGGACCATTACATTTTCACGGCGGATTCGAAGTCGAACCGGAACGTGGACATCCTGCGCGATTTTGTGAAGGAGCAGGGGCTGCCGTATTTTTACGATGTGATTGACGACCCGAACGGGCATTGGGTGTTTGATCCGTCGAAGGGAATGTTGAACCGGCAATACGGCAAGGGATACGCGGGTGTGTGTCACACGGCGCTGCCGCAGAAGGGCCACACGCGGCCGGGCGAGGTTTTGTTCGGGACGGATTCGCACACGTGCATGGCGGGGGCGTTCAATGAGTTCGCGACAGGAATCGGCAACACGGATGCGGGATTTGTGATGGGCACGGGCAAGCTGTTGCTCAAGGTGCCGGAGACGATGCATTTTCAGTTGGAAGGAAAGTTGCAGCCGGGCGTGATGGCGAAGGACATCATCCTGCATTGCATCGGCGAGATTGGTTTTGACGGCGCGACGTACCGGGCGATGCAGTTCGACGGCGCGGGCGTGTCGGGCCTGACGATGGACGACCGGATGACGATTGCGAACATGGCGATCGAGGCCGGCGGCAAGAACGGGATTTTTGAATTCGACGCGCGGACGAAGGAAGCGGTGGATCATCGCTGCAAAATGAACGGGACGAAGGCGACCTACGAACCGGTGACGCGCGATCGCGACGAGAAGTTTGTGTATGAGCTGGTGGTGGATTTGTCGAAATTGGAGCCGACGGTGGCGTGCCATCCGGATCCCGGCCAGCGGAAAAAGGCGAAGGAAATGGGGAGCATCAAGCTGGACCGGGCGTACATCGGGTCGTGCACGGGCGGGAAGACGAGCGATTTCCTGGAGTTCGCGCGGGTGTTGCGCGGCAAGCGGGTGGTGATCGACACGTTCGGCGTGCCAGCGACGCCGGAGATCGTGCATGATTTGCAGACCG
>DATMLG010000019.1:0-5125 GCA_035570675.1 Verrucomicrobiia bacterium
TTCGAGGTATGGCCGTAGTCCGCGTTTATCCACCGCGTGGATGAACGCCCGGATGGCCTCTTCCGGAGTGTCGCGAACGACCCAAAAACTCAATTTCTCGTGCTTTACTTCCCAGCAGCGCCTGGGTTCGTCCTCGCCGCCGTAAAGAATCAGCGCGGGCCGCAACGTCGAGCCCAGCGGCAGCCGGTTCAACAATTCCCCGAGGGATATCTTGTCATCCGTCGCGGCGACCGCCCGGGCCGTTGCCATTGTCTTGACTTGAGAAGCTCCCATGGTGTCCTCCTATGGTTGGTTCTTCTTATCAACTGCAATTTTGCCGAGCAAATCATCGCGTTGCGACGTGTCGCCGGTCCCGCAGCCGCCGCCTTCCGTGTGCGGCTCCTCGCGGCGCGAGAAGGCCGATTGCGCCCCGTTCATCGCTGCGCGCGGCGAATTGATGGCCGCCCGCGCCTCGGCCAGATGCCCCTTGCCCACCGAGACGCCGTTGAACGCGTCCACCCTGGCGCCGGCGGAATACGGCTTGGGCTTCGGGCTGAAATTATATTTGATGTTCTTCCAGGTGTCACCGGGCTGGTAATTCGTGCCGAGCGCGCCGCTGGGATCGTAGCCGCAGTGAACCATGCAGTTTTCGCAGCGCGGGTCGCGCGCCACGCCGTCCACCACGCCGTACTTGTTCCAGTCCACCTTCGCCAGCATTTCCTGATAATGCGGATAATGGCCGTCCGTCATCAGGTAACAGGGCGCCTTCCAACCCTTGACGTTGCGGGTCGGGATGGCCCAGGCGGTGCAGGTCAGCTCGCGTTTGCCGGCGAGAAATTCCTGGTAAACCGTCGTGCCGAAAATCGTGAACCGCTCGCCCCATTCCTCGATCTTCGCAAACTTCTCCCGCGTCATCTTGCGCGTGAGGAAGAAGTCCTCGGGCTGCTTGTGCAGCCGCTTGACCATGTCCTTCTTCGCGGCGTCATATTCATAACCGGGCGAAATCGTGTGGCCGTCCACTTCGAGTGATGAAAAGAATTCAAACATCTGTTCGAGTTCCTTGACGTCGGTCTCCTTGTAAACGGTGGTGTTGGTGGCGACCTGGTAGCCGAGCAGCTTGGCCATCTTCACCGCCAGAACGCATTCTTGGAAGACGCCCTCGCGCTCCACAATCAAATCATGCGTATATTCCAGACCGTCGATGTGGACATTCCAATACTGCCACTTGCTGGGTTTGATGACCGCCCGGTTGTCCTTGTGACCCTTGCGGATTTCCCCGGCTTCCTTGTCCGTGATCAGTTTTTCTTCGAGCAACTTCGCCAGCTTGGGTTCCACTTCCGGCGCGTAAATGCTGGCCAGGTAGTCGCGCATCTTTTTGCGCATGAACATGCCGTTGGTGCAGATATAGACGATCCGGCCCTGGGCCAGGATGCCGTTTACCAATTCCTCGATTTTCGGATAAATCAACGGTTCGCCGCCGCAGATGGATACCATCGGCGCATCGCATTCCGTGGCGGATTCCAGACAATCCTCCAGCGACATCATGTCCTTGAGGCTCGTGGAATACTCCCGGATGCGGCCGCAGCCGGTGCACGTCAGGTTGCAGGTGTGGAGGGGCTCCAGTTGCAGCACCAGCGCAAATTTGGGCGTGCGCAGCACCTTGTGCTTGATGATGTGTTTCGCAATCTTGGCGGTCAGCGCGAGGGGAAATCGCATAATAAGTTATTGGGCGAAAGCCAATTGCCGCCCGGGTTGGGGTTGGGGGACGACGCCATTTGTGGACATTTGCTGGGGCTCCTGAAGCAACAGGCCGCCGGGTATGAAGAAATCAATGGGCGAAATGCTCTTCGTGGCGCTGATGCCCCCGCATCCCGCGGCAGGCAAAACCGCCGCCAATGCCACCAAGATTCGCATATGTTTCCAATTTAACTTCACCAGCCCGTACACTATAGTTCGGGTCTTGATGTTAGCAACCCCTATTTATCCGGGCCCCAGACCCCATCGGGAATGGCTTCGGCATTGGGTTGCCTGGGGGCGCACCGCCCTCGCAAATCGTTGTTGCTTCGTGCTCTGCGCGGTCATTTTTGTTTTTGGAATCCAAGCCTTTTCCCAAACTGACCCGCGGGCTCCGGGAAGCGCCGATTTTGCCAATAAAGCCCGGAAGGCTTACGAGGACGCAAAAGCGCGTTACCAGGCTGCAACCAACAATCCCGACGCCAGCGGGCAGTTCGCGCGGGCCTGTTTCGATTGGGCCGATTATGCCACAACCGACGCCCATCGGGCTGAAATTGCGGAGGAAGGCATCGCGGTTTGCCAAGGTTTGCTCAAGATCGCCACCAATTCCGTTCCGGGCCACTATTATTTGGCGATGAATCTGGGGCAGCTCGCCCGCACCAAGTCGCTGGGCGCCTTAAAAATCGTCACCCAGATGGAGGCCGAGTTCAACTTGGTGCTCCGCCTGGATCCCGGATACAGCTTCGCCGGGCCGGACCGCAATTTGGGACTGCTCTACTTGGATGCGCCGAACTGGCCGCTCAGCCTCGGCAGCAACAGCAAGGCCCGTCAGCACCTGCAAAAGGCCCTCAAACTCGCGCCGGATTATCCGGAAAACCACCTCAATCTGATCGAGGCGGAATTGGAATGGGGCGACAAAAAGTCCGCGACCGCCGGGCTCAAGGCGCTGGATGAACTTTGGCCGGATGCCCGCAAAAAACTGGCCGGCGACGAATGGGCGGCCGATTGGGCGGACTGGGAAAAGCGGCGCGACGCGGCGTGGAAACAAGTCCGAGGCGGTTCCGGCACGGAAGCCGCAAGCGGAAAATGACCGTTGCCGGATCCGCTCAAACCGGCACGACCGCCGTCCAGCAGGTCGCGCCAAATTTTACCTTCACTTTTTCCTCCAGCTCCTCCGCGGCGGCGCGCGTTCCGGTCAGCGCAAAAGTCGTCGAACCGCTTCCGGACATCAAGGCCGCCGCCGCGCCCTGGCTGCGCAGGAATTCCTGAAGAATCGCCAGCAGCGGATATTTTTCCAGCGCGGGCGCTTCCAATGAATTGTAAAATCCGGCGCCGGCCGCTGCGAGTTCTTCCATCTCCAGCAACCGCACCAGCCGTTGCGCCCGGCCGGGTTTCCCGTTGAGCGCCTCCGGAAATCGCGCCAGGTTCTGATATGCCCATGCGGTGGAAATGCCGAAGCCGGGATGAATCAGCAAAAACACCGCGCCCCGCAACGCGGGAAACGGCGGGCACGGCACTATTTTTTCCCCGCGGCCTGTCGCCAGCGCCGGCTGGTTTTGCAGAAAGAAAGGAACATCCGACCCCAGTGATTCCGCCAGCCCGGCCAGCCGCTCCGGCGGGAGGGGCTGGTCAAAAAGCTCGTTCATTCCCAGCAGCGTGACAGCCGCGTTGCCGCTGCCGCCGCCCAGGCCCGCCGCCAGCGGAATCTTCTTCTCCAGATGAATCCGCGCGCCTTCCGAAATGCCGGCGGCGTGCAAAAAGGCCGTCGCGGCGCGATGCACCAAGTTTTTTCCGTCGACGGGCAGCGCGGGATCCGAGCAGGTCAGTTCCACTCCGCCGGTGTTCCGCGAAAAGGTGAGCCGGTCGCATATCCCCACCGGCTGCATCACCGTTTCCAGTTCATGAAAGCCGTCGGGCCGCCGGCCGAGGATGTTCAGCAGCAGGTTGACCTTGCACGGGGAACTTTTTTCCAGGCTTCGCGGCATAAAAAAAGCGCCAACACAACGATGTTGGCGCGGTTTTTGAAAAGATTCAAATCTCAGTTGTCAAAGACATGGAAGCGGCTGCCCGGGATCCACGGAGCAATGTCCCCGCCGCTGAAGCCGAGCGAATCGTCCGTGAAAAATATCGGTTCATCCCATTTGCGCGGCTTGTAACTGTCCGTGTATTCCGGCATGGGCGCCAGATAACTCGTCCAGATGGGATGGTACGGCGGCAGGGGAAAGGTCAGCACCTCGTAAACCCCGAGTCCCGTCCGCGCTACCGTCCGGTCGAATCCCTGCACGACGCCGGTCGTGATGCCGGTATCGGTGCCATAGAAAACGCCGCCCTGTTCAATGGATCGCTGCATTTCGTTGAGTCGGACGATTTCGCCCGCGTTGCTCATGCCGCGGCCCAGCTTTTGTTCGGGACCGGTGCAACCGACGCCCAGCAAAGCGACCATGGCCACCGAGCCCGTTAGGAAAAGTATGTTACGCATAAAACTTGTGACTGTTGGCCAAATCTACCGCGATGCGCGGGTTTGTAAAGAGCTTTTCTACGGTCAATTTCCCACGGTTCCCCGATCTCAGGACGCGTTCCCGGCTTCTTCCGCCGCCGCGCGCTTTTTCTCCTGCCGCTCCCAATACCAGGCAATCCAGACGCTGATTTCAAAAAGCACCTGCAACGGCACCGCCATCAACACCTGCGTGAACACCTCCGGCGTCGTCAGCACCGCCCCCAGCACCAGGTTGATGACAATCATATAGGGCCGCGCCTTCGAGAGCGTGCTGTAGCTCAGCAGCCCGATTTTTACCAGCACCAGCACCACCACCGGCAGCTCGAAGCCCAGGCCCATGCCGAGCATGAACTTGCACACAAAATTGATGTAATCCCCCGCGTCCCAGTAGCTCGATGAAAAACCAAACCAGTCCGAGTAAACTTGGGACGCCGCCAGCGCCGCGGGCATCAGGATGAAATAGCAAAAGGAAACTCCGCTTAAAAAAAGCGGAATCGCAAATGCCAGCCCCCGGTAAAGATATTTGCGCTCCCGTATCTTCAACGCCGGCAATACAAACTGCCCGATGAACAGCAGGAGGAACGGCGATGCCAGGGCGATGCCGGCATAAACCGCGACGTGAAACCCGACCAGAAACGCCTTGGCCGGGCCGAAGGCGTTCACGCTGGTCCGCATGTGTTGCGCCTCCGCCGCGGCGTCGACATTGGTATTAACCTGAAAGCCCAGCGCCTTGATTTGATTGGTGCCCGGAATGGGCACCAGTTCCAACGCGATGAAACGATTGCTGCCCGGATGGAACATTTGTTCGAACGCGTCCTGCTGCGGACCGTTGAGCGTATATGTGCCCAGGCGGTTCGTTCCGAAGGTGACCGTCGCAACTAGGTTTGTCCCCGGATATTTTATCGTCGCGTGTTG
>DATMLG010000020.1:0-5376 GCA_035570675.1 Verrucomicrobiia bacterium
CCACGGTGGGCGACATCGAAATGGTTCACGAACTTCTGCCCGATGTCTGGACCGCCACGCCGCTGCGCATCGTTTCCTTCCTCGAGATGACCGGCGTCAAAAGCCGCCGCCCGCCCGCGGAAATCATCCAGGAAGCGCTCAGCCGCCTGGATTCTCTCGTGCACGAACGCTGTCGCGCCGCCTTTTCCCCGCACGCCCCATATTCCACCACGCCCGAACTGCTTCGGCTCGCCGCTGAAAGCGCCCGCGCCCGCAACCTGCGCCTCGCCGTGCATGTCGCCGAATCCGACCAGGAATTTGAAATGTTCACCCACGGCCGCGGCGCCATGTTCGAATGGATCGCCCGCAACGGCCGCGACATGTCCGACTGCGGCCTCGGTTCGCCCGTCGAACATCTCGCGCGCAATGATGTCCTCGGCGAAAACCTGCTCGCCATTCACGCCAACTATCTCGCGCGCGGTGACGCCCGCCTCCTCGGCCGCCGCAAAGTCAGCGTCGTCCATTGCCCGCGCAGCCACGCCTATTTCAAGCACCGCAAATTCCACCTGCGCGAACTCACCGCCGCCCGCGTCAATGTCTGCCTCGGCACCGACAGCCTCGCCAGCGTCTATAAAAAGCGCGGCCAGACCGTCGAACTCAATCTTTTCGAGGAAATGCGCGCCCTCGCCGCCGCCGAACCTTCCCTCGCGCCGAAAAAAATAATTCAAATGGCCACCGTCAACGGTGCCCGCGCCCTCGGCCTCGCCGGCCAGGTCGGCGAACTTTCCCCGGACGCTTTTGCCGATCTCATCGCCGTTCCGTTCACTGGAAAAACTTCAGAATCCTGGGCCGCCCTCGTTCAGCATCGCGGCAACGTTTCCGCCAGCATGATTGGCGGTCGATGGGCCATCGAGCCGCACGCCTGACTCTTGTGAAAGATTTCACCGCCGAACTCGCCCGCCGCCTGGATGAAATCCGGGAGCAGGGGCTTTACCGCGAATTGCGTCGCGTGGATTCCCCGCAGTCCCCGCATCTTGTCCTCAACGGCAAATCGTTCCTCAACTTTTCCTCCAACGATTACCTCGGCCTCGCCGATCATCCGCTCCTCAAGGAAGCCGCCGTCAAGGCTGTCGAACAATTCGGCGCCGGCTCCGGCGCGTCGCGGCTCATCTGCGGCTCGCTCGCTCCGCACCACGAACTCGAATCCGCCCTCGCCGCCTTCAAACAAACCGAATCCGCGCTCTCCTTTTCCTCCGGCTACACCGCCGCCGTCGGCGCCATTTGCGCCCTCGCCGGCAAGGACGACGTCCTCGTCCTCGACAAACTCGTCCACGCCTGCGTCATTGACGCCGCGCGTCTCTCCGGCGCCAAACTCCGCATCTTCGCCCACAACGACCTCAACGAACTCGAGGACATCCTCCGCTGGTTCACTAAACGTCCCGCCGGTGATGCCGCGCGCCGTTCGCGTGCCATCATCGTCACCGAAAGCGTGTTCTCCATGGACGGCGACGTTGCGCCGCTCCGCGAAATCGTTGCGCTCAAGGAAAAATACGGCGTATGGCTCATGGTGGACGAAGCCCACGCCACCGGTTTGTTCGGCCCTGGCCGTCGCGGCCTTGCGGACGAGCTTTCCGTTTCCGACCGCATCGAAATTCAGATGGGCACCCTCGGCAAGGCCCTCGGCTCCGCCGGTGGTTATATTTGCGGGCCGCGCGTGTTGACCGATTATCTCGTCAACCGCGCGCGCAGCTTCATTTTTTCCACCGCGCCCGTTCCCGCCGCCGCCGCCGCCGCTCGTGCCGCCGTCGAACTCGTCCAATCCCCCGAAGGCGCAAAACGCCGCGATCAACTTTGGTTCCTCGTCAACCAGTTGAAAACCGGGCTCGCGCCGCTCGGTTGGGCGCTCTCCGGCGTCAACAGCGCCATTATCCCGCTCATCATTGGCCCCGAGAACGCCGCCATGAAGGCCGCCGCCGCGTTGCGCGAAGCCGGCATTTTTATTCCCGCCGTCCGTTATCCGACCGTCGCCCGCGGCCAGGCTCGCTTGCGTTTGACCATTACCGCTGCCCACACCGCGCAAGACGTCGCCACCCTTTTAGCAGCCCTGTCTTCGCAAATCCGCCATGCATAAGCTCGCCCGCCTTGACCACAAATACGTCTGGCATCCGTTCACCCAGATGCGCGACTGGCTGCGGCGCGAACCCATCGTCATCACCTCCGGACGCGGGGCGCTCTTGCGCGATGTCAATGGCCGCGAATATCTCGACGCTAACTCCTCCATCTGGACCAATCTCCACGGCCACGCCCATCCCAAAATCAACGCCGCCCTCCGCCGGCAGCTCGGCAAGATTTCCCATTCCTCCGCGCTCGGCTTCGCCAACGAATCCGCCTCCCTCCTCGCCGAACGTCTCATCAAGGCCGCCAAACTATCTTCCGCGTCGAAAACAGCTCGTGGAGTCATTCTGTTCCCCCCTTCCAATTCGAAATCCCCAATCTCCAATCCGCAATTATCGAAAGTGTTTTTCTCCGACGACGGTTCAACCGCCCTCGAGGTCGCCTTGAAGCTGGCTTACGTCTTTGCCCGCCGGTCCGGTCGCCGCAGTCCAAAATTCCTCTCGCTCGATGGCGCTTATCATGGCGACACCGTCGGCGCCGTCGGCCTCGGCCACATTGATGTTTTTCACAAGGCCTATTCCGGCCTGCTCTTCAAGACCGACCGCGTCATGGCGCCGTATTGCTACCGCTGCCCCTTCAACCGCGCCCGGCCCGACCGCGCCGACGCCCGCGACTACCGCAAATGCAACCATGAATGCATCGGCCTCGTGGAAAAGAAATTCGCCGCCGCGAAACGCAAGGGCAATCCCTACTCCGCGCTTGTCGTCGAGCCATTGATACAGGGCGCAGCCGGCATGATACCCCAGCCCGTGGGCTGGCTGCGTCGTGTGGCGGAAATCGCCCGCGCTCACGGGGCGCAAATCATCGCGGACGAAGTCATGACCGGCTTTGGCCGCACCGGCGGGTCAAGTTTGTTTGCCAGCCATCAGGAAGGCGTCCAGCCGGATTTTCTCGCCGTGGCCAAGGGGCTGACCGGCGGTTATCTGCCGATGGCCGCGACCCTCACCACTCCGGCGGTCTTCGACGCCTTCCTGGGCGATTACGCCGAGTTCAAAACCTTTTTTCACGGCCACAGCTTTACTGGCAACCAGCTCGGAGCCGCCGCCGCCCTCGCCAGCCTCGACCTCCTGCAAAGCCCGGCGTCCGTCCGCGCCCGCCAAAAACTTCAGCGCGTTTTGCGCGAAGAATTGCGATCACTCTGGACGCTGCCAAACGTCGGCGACATCCGCCAGGCCGGGCTTGTCGCCGGCGTGGAACTCGTCCGCGACTGGCACACCCGCCAGCCGTTCGACCTGCGCGAGCAGGCGGGCATCCATGTTTGTGAGGCGCTGGCCCGGCGCGGCGTCCTGACCCGGCCCGTCGGGAACGTCATCGTTCTCATGCCTCCCTATTGCACAACTCCTGCGCAAAGCGCTCGCATCGTGCGCGCCCTGTCCAAATCCATCGGGGAAGTCTTTGGCGCCGCCAAGATTTAGTTCGTCTTCGTGGCGCGGTAAAACGTGTGCGCGTTGGTTCCCGTCGCCGGATCTGCCAAATAAATCGTCCCGGTCGTGTTGGTGATTTGCAAAAGCAACGTCCAGTTGACCAGGTCGAAGGATTTCTGGATGAGATAATTGCCGCCGGTCTCGGAATCCAGACGGAATTGAAAGCCGTTCGTGGGTGAAGTGACCGCCGGCGTGAGCCGCGGCGGTGGATACACAATGGCGGCAAGATCCTCCGTATAGTCGGGCATCGGCAGCGACAAGCCGCCGTTGATGGCAGTTGCCTGTGTGAGTCCGAGCGATGTAGCCGTGGCCGGATCATACCATTCGGCAAAGAAATTGCCGCCGGGCCAGTTGGTCAGAGTGACGAACTGCGCGTGCTGAATCGGCAGCGACGCATTTGTCGCATTCGCCGGAAACGAAACTTGGGGCGCAACCACGTAGAGCAGTGATTCATGCTGGCCGCTCAAACCGATTGGCCCGGGAGACGGCTGCCAGTTCCCGGAATACGTTGCGGGCAAAACCTGATTCAACTGCACCCAGTCCAGATAAAACCAGTCGTCGCCGGTATTCGTGATGGTGATCAGATGGTGGCCGCTGGGCAGGCTGACGGGAATGTCGATGTTATACTCCTCGTCCACCGAATAACCGCCGTCCAGATTCACGAGATTGGTGCTGAAAACCTGGGCGCCGTCCACCAGCACCACCATGATCGAGCCGTCGGAAACGGAGTTGAGATGCATCACAAGGCTCGCGTTGTTCGTGAACCACGCGCTCAACTGAAAGGGCGTCTTCAAGTCTGGATGATAGATTCCCTGCACAAAGCTCTCCAGCGCGGGCACGGAATAGAAGGCTGCCTGCGGACCGGGAACCGCCAGTTGGCCGGGGGTCAGAATACCCCATGTGCCGTTGAGGGGCAGTTGCACGTGGACTGGCTGGCCGCCGGGCAGGGGATTGCCCACGGTGACAGGCGGAGTTCCCGATGTTTGAAAGGCAATGTTTGTCCACGAACCCCGGCCCCATCCGGTGCGGTTCAAGATTGAGCCGAGCGCCGAGTAGGTCGGATAGTCATTTTCGCCATCAATATTCTCCCACCACCAGGACATGGCCGTGCCGGCGGATCCGCCGAGCGCGCCGCCCCAGATGCCCTGTCGCCATCCACGCAGATAAGGATCGTTGGTGCGATTCCAGTCCAGCGTGCTGGTGCCAAATTCTTCGACGAGCGCCGGTTTGTTGTAGCTCTGTAGAAACGACTGCGCCACGGCATTCAGGCGCGTGCTGGGAGATGCTTCGCCATAGGAATGGTAGTTCGCATAATCAAGTTGCGGCAAAGTCCAGATCTCCGGGCGGTCGCTGTCGCCGGTGAGACTGGTCGTGACGAGATGGCCGAACACATCGTTGGTATGCAACCATCCGCCCAGGACGCCGTGCCACGTGGCGACATTGGTGGAATTGAGGAATGAATAATCATTGTCAATCTCGTTGAAGAATTCCCAGGCGAACAGATTTTGGCTGTAGCCATAGCGCGCAATCAGATAACGCAGTCGTTTCTGGTAGAGCGTTTGCGCGGTGGAATTGGTGAAGAAATCATTTGCCACGACGCAAGGCCCGCCGTTGGTGATGTTGTAGGGATTTTGCGGCCAATAATTGTTTCCGCCCCAGGTCGGATCCGGCTGGGTGACAAACATGCCGTGATAATCCAGGGTGAGCAGAAGATAAATCCCCTTTTGTTCGGCCAGTTGAAACACATAATCCAATTCCCATGCCGGTTGCAGGCTGTAGTTCGTAAGCGACGTTGCGG
>DATMLG010000021.1:0-3829 GCA_035570675.1 Verrucomicrobiia bacterium
GTGATCCTTGAATTCTCTTATTTAAACACCCGTGAATTCCGCCACTGAATCCTGGCCGTTGCGCCTCGCGAATGAGTCCGACATTCCCGCGCTGATGAAACTCATTCCGCTCTCCGTCCGTGCCTTGCAAGCGCATTGTTACTCTCCGGCCCAAATGGAAGCCGCGCTCGGGCCGGTGTTTGGCGTAGATCGGCAGCTCATCCGCGACGGCACCTATTTTGTCGCCGAGCGCGATAGCCTCATCGTCGGCTGCGGCGGCTGGAGCCGGCGGCGTTCCCTCTTCGGCGGCGACAGTGGCCGTCAGCAGGAGGACGCGTTGCTTGATCCGCAGCGCGACCCCGCCTGTGTTCGCGCTTTCTTCGTTGATCCCGATTGGGCGCGGCGCGGCATCGGCCGCAGCATCATGACCGCGTGCGAACAAGCCATTATCGCCGCCGGCTTCCGCACGGTGGAACTTTCCGCGACGCTTGCCGGCGAGCCGCTTTACGCCGCGTTCGGCTATGCCGTTGTGGAGCGCTACGAAATTCCTATGACGGGCGGTTTGAGTTTGCCCGTCGTGCGAATGACCAAAAGCATGTGAAATTTACACCTTGCGCTCACTCTTCCTCCGCCGGCGCAAAACCGCGCCGCAAACAATTCTCCGAGATTACGCGCGGTACCATGAAATTTTGCAAATATTCCCGCCCACCGGCCTTGGTCCCGCCGCCCGACATCTTGAATCCGCCGAACGGCTGGCGTCCCACCATCGCCCCCGTGATGCCGCGATTGATATAGAGATTTCCGCAAACCAGTTCTGCCTTCGCCCGTTCAATATTCACCGGACTGCGCGAATAACAGCCGCCGGTCAGCGCAAATTCGCTGTCGTTCGCCAGCGCCAGCGCCTCGTCAAAATCCTTCGCCCGCGTCACCGCCAGCACCGGCCCGAAAATTTCCTCGCAAAACAGCCGGCCATCCCGCGGGACCTGCGTGAAAATCGTCGGCGGCACATAACACGCCAGCGCATCGTCCGGAACCTTTCCCCGCCAGGCAACTTTTGCCTCCTTCTTGCCCGCTTCAATCACACCCAAAATGCGCTGCTGCGCTTCGCGGCTGATGACCGGCCCGAGCGTGCTGCCCGGCGTTTCCGCCGGACCAATGATCATCGACGCGGCAGCCGCAATAAAGCGTTCGAGAAATTTATCATGGACGTCCGCCAGCACGATCAACCGCGAAAGCGCGCTGCATTTCTGCCCCTGATAGCCAAAGGCTGAAGCGATGCAGCCCGCGACCGCCTCATCCAAGTCGGCATCACTGTCCACGATGATGCAATTCTTGCCGCCCATTTCGCAAACGACCTTCTTCAGATTCATCTGGCCCGGCCGCGTCCGGCCCGCCGTCTCCCAGATTTTCAGCCCCACTTCCTTCGAACCGGTGAACGCAATGAAATCCACCTGCGGATGGGCGACCAGCTGCTCGCCCACCGTGCCGCCCGGTCCCATGATCAGGTTCGCCACGCCCGGTGGAAATCCCGCTTCCACGATCAAATCCATCAGATGCGCCGCAATCACCGGTGTCTGGTCGGAAGGCTTCATCAAAACCGCATTGCCCGCCACGATGGCTGCGGCCGTCATGCCCGTGAGGATGGCCAGGGGAAAATTCCACGGCGCGATGACCACGCCGATGCCCCGCGCCCGCCAGGTTTGGAAGTTGCTCTCGCCGGCCACCAGTTGCGTGCGCTGCGGCCCGCCCAGGCATCGCATTTCAGCAGCGTAGAAATTGCAAAAGTCAATTGCCTCCGCCACGTCTCCGTCCGCTTCCGTCCAGCTTTTGCCGGCTTCCAAAATTTCCACCGCGCAGAGCGCCGCCCGGTCACGTCGTATGAGCGAGGCCAGCTTTTCGATGAGCCCCGCGCGCTCCCCGGCCGGAATGCGCATCCATTTTGGCTGCGCGGCGCGCGCCGCCTCCAGCGCCGTCCCGGCCTCCCCAATCGTGGCTTGCGCGGCGTATCCGATGATTTCGTTCTGGTTCGCCGGATTCAAGGACGGCAGCCATTCCCGCGTCATAACCGGCCGATTATTGATGACGAGCGGATGTCTCCGTCCAATGTTTCCGCGAAGCTCGCAAATCGCCGCGCGGATATTTTCCCGCGCCCCCTCGATATTAAAGTCCGTCGGCGGCTCATTTTGGAATGCAGCCCCTTCCGCGCGCGTCCCGCCGGCGCCGGACACGGAAGCCGTTTGCCGTCCCAGACTGGCCGCCGCTTCCGCCGGATTTTTCAATAATTCCTCCCGGCCCGCGCCCTTCGCAAATTTATTCGCCAGAAAACCTTCATTCGACGTGTTTTCCAGCAGTCGCCGGACCAAATAGGCCATCCCCGGCACCAATGCTCCGACCGGGCAATACTCGCGCACCCGGCAATCCAATTGCAGCAACGCCGATTTGATCGAGTCCGCCATTCCATACAGCATTTGAAATTCAAAATTGCGGTGGTCAACTTTAAGACGTTCCGCCCGGGCCAGCACATGCGCGATGCTGCGCACGTTGTGCGTGCCGAACGCGGCGTCCACCACGGCATCATTTTCCAGCAGCAAGGCCGAAAGTTTTTCAAAACTCGCGTCCGTCTCCGCCTTGAATTCAAACACCGGGATCCGCCAGCCCTTCTGCTGCGCGGTCACGGTCTCGTAATCCCAATACGCGCCCTTGACCAGCCGGATGGTGATGCGCCGCTGCCGCGGGCGCGCCCACGCGATGATGTCCGCCAGATCGTTTTCCGTGTCCCGCAAATAGGCCTGCATGGCGAGACCGCACGCCGGGCCGCCCGCAAACTCCGGCTCGCTGAAGATCGTTTCGAACAGGCGCAGCGTGAGATTTTTCAGGGCATGACTTTCCATGTCAAAATTGATGAACGCGCCGAGTTCCGCCGCCCGGCGGAGCAGGGGGCGAAGCCGCGCGGAGATTTTTTCAATCGCCGTCTCCGGGTCGGCCGGATGAATTTGCGAATACAGCGCGGAGATCTTGATCGACAGATTCAGCCGGGGAACCGGCCCCCGTGTGGACTCGTTGCTCTTGCACGGATGCGACCACCGGCCCGTCTCCCGCGCGAGCAGCGACATCAAATCCAGATACCGCGCGGCATATTCGTCCGCCTCGGCTTCGCTCACCACCGTTTCCCCCAGCAAATCCACCGTAAAGGCAATGTCCCGTTCGTTCAGCCGCTTTAATTCGGCCATGACTTCCTTGTCATCCTCGCCCAGCATGAATTGCCGCGCCAGACCGGTGACCTGCGCCTTCACGCCCGGCGCGAACAGCCACGCTGCGCCGGTCCCGGCCTTCAACGCGGCCCGCAGGGCGGGGGAAAGTTTGAGCTGCCCGTCGTCGAGATATTCCTTGAGATGCCGCGCAATTTGGGCCGAAGAATTGAGCATCGGCAGCACATCCACAAAACGGAACAGTTGCGTCTTGAACCGCTCCTCGCGCATGGCCCATTCCATCAGCGAACCATACAAACCCTTTTTCGTGAACAGCGACGGCGCCTCCGCCTTGTCCATCAGAGTGAGTATTTCTCCACCCCGCTCGTAAACGGCCCTTTCAACATCAGCGGCAGCAGGCGGGTTTCGTCCGGTCTCCGTACACACTTTGTCCGGCATGCCCACAGGGCAGGGTGCATCACCTCGTGCCCGGAAGCAAGACCTCAGGTCGGCATGCTTGAAGCATGATCATCCCCCCAAAAAATCCCGCGCCTCCAGCGCGTAATCCGTGCAAACCCCGTCCACGCCCCACGCCTTGAAATCCGTCCAGCGCCGCTTCCTCGCCGCCGCGTCAAAACCATGCAGCTCCGGCGAAATCACAA